>NZ_JBHYZV010000063.1:0-48321 GCF_042753905.1 Streptomyces sp. NPDC059248
CCACCGCCCCGGGCCCGGGCGGGCCGCTCGTGTAAACGCGGTGGGCGCCCCGGGACACGACGAGTCCCGGGGCGCCCTCGCGCCCACAGCTGTGGACGGCCCCGTGGGGCCCGGCGGCCGTCAGCCGTTCTTGATCCGGTTGGTCAGCTCGGTGACCTGGTTGTAGATCGAGCGCCGCTCCGCCATCAGCGCCCGGATCTTGCGGTCCGCGTGCATCACCGTCGTATGGTCGCGGCCGCCGAACTGGGCGCCGATCTTCGGCAGTGACAGATCGGTCAGCTCGCGGCAGAGGTACATGGCGATCTGCCGGGCCGTCACCAGGACCCGGCTGCGGGAGGAGCCGCACAGGTCCTCAACCGTCAGCCCGAAGTAGTCCGCGGTCGCCGCCATGATCGCGCCCGCGGTGATCTCGGGAGCCGAGTCCTCGCCGCCGGGGATCAGGTCCTTCAGCACGATCTCCGTCAGACCGAGGTCGACGGGCTGACGGTTGAGCGACGCGAACGCCGTCACCCGGATCAGTGCGCCCTCCAGCTCACGGATGTTCCGCGAGATCCGGGACGCGATGAACTCCAGCACCTCCGGCGGCGCGTTCAGCTGCTCCTGGACCGCCTTCTTCCGCAGGATCGCGATCCGCGTCTCCAGCTCGGGCGGCTGGACATCGGTCGTCAGCCCCCACTCGAAGCGGTTCCGCAGCCGGTCCTCCAGCGTCATCAGCTGCTTGGGCGGCCGGTCCGAGGAGAGCACGATCTGCTTGTTGGCGTTGTGGAGGGTGTTGAAGGTGTGGAAGAACTCCTCCTGCGTCGACTCCTTGCTCGCCAGGAACTGGATGTCGTCGACCAGGAGGATGTCCACATCCCGGTAGCGCTTGCGGAAGGTGTCGCCCTTGCCGTCGCGGATCGAGTTGATGAACTCGTTGGTGAACTCCTCGGAGCTGACGTACCGCACCCGCGTCCCGGGGTAGAGACTGCGCGCGTAGTGCCCGATGGCGTGCAGCAGATGCGTTTTGCCGAGTCCGGACTCCCCGTAGATGAACAGGGGGTTGTACGCCTTCGCCGGGGCCTCGGCCACCGCCACGGCCGCGGCGTGCGCGAACCGGTTGGAGGCGCCGATGACGAAGGTGTCGAAGAGGTACTTCGGGTTCAGCCGGGCCTGCGGCTCCCCGGGACCGCCGCCGGACGACGGCGACGCCCCCATCAGCCCTCCCCCGCCGCCCGGCCTCCCGGGACCGCCCGGGCCGCCGCCGGACGGGCCGCCGGTTCCCTGGGAACCGCCGCCCCTGTGCGCCTGCGGCGGCTCCTGCATCTCCCGCCGCTCGGGCCGCGGGGGCTCGTACCCCTGCCGTTCGGACTGCTGCGGGGACCGGTAGTCGTGCGGCGGCTGGTGCGACCGGGGGGAGGCGTACGGATCGCGGTCCTGGAACCCGCCGAGGCGCGGCTGCTGCCAGGACAGGTCCTCCTGGGTGCGCGGCCAGGCGCCGGGCTCGGGCCGGGACTGCGGATAGTCCGGGTAGGCGGGACGGATCTCCGGGAGCCCGTCCTCGGCCGGCCGGTGGCCGTAGCCGCCGTAGGGGTCGTTCTGCGGGTGCTGGTAGTGGCCCGGGTCCTGCTCGCCGGAGTCGCCGTACGGCGGCGGGGTCTGGGACTGCGGGGCCGCGGGGCCGGCGGCCGAGTCGTCCACCGTGATCGCGATCCGGATCGGCCGTCCGCACTCCCGGCTGAGCGTCTCACTGATCAGCGGCGCCAGCCGCCCCTCCAGGACCCGCTTGCCCCATTCGTTGGGGACGGCGAGCAGGGCGGTGTCGGCGACCAGCGCCAGTGGCTGGCAGCGCTCGACCCACTGCTTGTCCTTGGGCTCGACGCCCTGCTGGCCCTCGGCGAGGAGCTGTTCCAGCACTCGTGGCCACACTGCGGCAAGATCGGCAGGTACGTCAGCCACGAGCCACGCTCTCTCGAAGATCCCGCGCGTCCCCCGGAGGGTGGCTCCGGGGCGGGGGGAAGGACAGTCAAGGACAAGAAGGGAAAAGATGCGGAGTCCAGCCAAGGTAGTCAGGGCGGCCCGGGTGGTTCAAGTTGTTGTCCACAGCCTGTGCACAGACGGCCGCGCCAGGCGCCGGATGGGCGGGGCCCCGAGGGCTGGTTTGACCGGATGGCGCAGCCGCGCGTACCGTAACGAGGTCGAGTTGTCGATGGCTGCTGCCGCCTGCCTCCGATGGGCAAAGATCACCTGGTGTGGTCGTGAAGCGGTGCACTCGGGCGAAACGCGAGCTACTCGTGGGCGCACGGTGACAGCCAGGCGACGCCCCGCCACCTACGAATCTCTTTCTGGAGCCCCCGAGTGAGCAAGCGCACCTTCCAGCCGAACAACCGTCGCCGGGCGAAGACCCACGGTTTCCGTCTGCGCATGCGTACCCGTGCCGGCCGCGCGATTCTCGCGTCTCGCCGCGGCAAGGGTCGCGCGAGCCTGTCCGCCTGACCGCGCACAGGTCATGACGTGCTGCCTACCGAGAATCGGCTGAGGCGGCGCGAGGACTTCGCGACTGCGGTACGACGAGGACGCCGGGCCGGGCGCCCACTCCTCGTCGTCCACCTACGCAGCGGTTCACCGGACCCGCACGCGCCTGGGGAGAGCGCTCCCCCGACGTGTGCGGGTTTCGTCGTGAGCAAGGCCGTGGGCGGCGCGGTCGTGCGCAACAAGGTCAAGCGCAGACTGCGTCACCTGATACGCGACCGGCTCGCCGAGCTGCCCGCCGGTAGCCTGGTGGTCGTACGGGCGCTGCCCGGATCGGGCGACGCCGACCACGCTCAGCTGGCCCGAGACCTGGACGCCGCCCTGGAGCGGCTCCTGGGAGGGGGCGCGCGATGAAGTACCCGCTGCTGGCTCTGATCAAGCTGTACCAGTGGACGATCAGCCCTCTGCTGGGCCCCGTCTGCCGGTACTACCCGTCGTGCTCCCACTACGGGTACACGGCCATCGACCGGCACGGTGCGGTGAAAGGCACGGTGCTCACCGCCTGGCGGATCCTGCGGTGCAATCCGTGGTCGCCGGGGGGAGTGGATCATGTGCCGCCGCGTAAGCGTCCACGGTGGCACGAGATGCTGCGGAACGCCCTGCGGGGCAAGGACGCCGACGTCGGCACGGAGGGCGGGCGCGGCGCAGATTCTGTGCCGTCACGGGGAGCGGGCACCGTTCCCGGGAGTCCGGCCGCAGAGACCTCGCCCAATGCTCAAGGAGCCTGATTAGTGGACACGATTGCCAGTCTCTTCAGTTTTATCACCACGCCTGTCTCATGGATCATCGTCCAGTTCCACAAGCTCTATGGGGCGATCTTCGGTCCCGACACGGGCTGGGCCTGGGGACTGTCCATCGTGTCGCTGGTGGTCCTCATCCGTATCTGTCTGATCCCGCTCTTTGTGAAGCAGATCAAGTCGATGCGGAACATGCAGGCGCTCCAGCCGAAGATGAAGGCGATCCAGGAGCGCTACAAGAACGACCGGCAGCGTCAGTCCGAAGAGATGATGAAGCTGTACAAGGAGACGGGTACCAACCCGCTCTCCTCGTGTCTGCCCATCCTCGCGCAGTCGCCGTTCTTCTTCGCCCTGTACTACGTCCTCTCCAAGATCGCCTCGGGTAACGTCGTCGGCTACATCGACGAGCCGCTGCTGGCCAGCGCCCGGCAGGCCCATATCTTCGGTGCCCCGCTCGCGGCCAAGTTCACGGACAGCCCGGAGAAGGTCGCGGCCCTGGAGGCGTCGCTGACCGACGTCCGCGTGGTCACCGCGATCATGATCATCATGATGTCGGCGTCGCAGTTCTACACCCAGCGCCAGCTGATGCAGAAGAACGTCGACCTCACGGTGAAGACCCCGTACATGCAGCAGCAGAAGATGCTGATGTACATCTTCCCGGTGATCTTCGCGGTCATGGGCATCAACTTCCCCGTCGGCGTCCTCGTCTACTGGCTGACCACCAACGTCTGGACCATGGGTCAGCAGATGTATGTGATCAGCCAGAACCCCACGCCCGGCAGCAAGGCCCAGGACCAGTACCTGACCCGGCTGCTGAAGGGCGCCACCCACCGGGGTGAGGTCCGTTCCCGCCGTCAGCGCAAGGTCGTCCAGGTGCTCGTGGCCAAGGGCCCGGACCGCAACGACAACGAGCGCAAGTTCATCACCGGTCTGGCCAAGGCAGGGTTCGCCGCCCAGGCGGACGGCACGATCGTGAAGAGCGACACCATCGCGACCGAGCAGGAGAGCGGGACCGCGCGGCGCCAGCAGCCGAAGCGGCAGACCAAGGCCAAGCGCCAGTCCGGGCCGCAGCCCGCCGGCGGGAGCAAGTCGGAGACCTCGGACGACGAGGAGCCGAAGCTCTCCCTGGAGAAGGACACGGCGCAGTCCGCCAAGTCCAAGCGCCCCCGGGCCAACTCGGGCCGTCAGCAGCCCAAGTCCGGACGCAAGGGCCCGCAGCGCCCCAAGCACCCGTCGTCCAAGAAGTAGTAGAAGGAGTCCATCCGTGACGGAAGGCACCATCCCCGCCGCCGCCGAGGAAGGCGACACCATGACCCGCCTCGAGCAGGAGGGGGAGATCGCCGCCGACTACCTCGAGGGCCTGCTCGACATCGCCGATCTCGACGGTGATATCGACATGGACGTCGAGGCGGACCGGGCAGCTGTCTCGATCATCAGCGAGTCGGGAAGCCGTGATCTGCAGAAGCTGGTCGGCCGGGACGGTGAGGTTCTGGAGGCCCTTCAGGAGCTGACCCGGCTCGCCGTGCACCGGGAGACGGGTGATCGCAGTCGGCTGATGCTGGACATCGGAGGCTTCCGGGCCCGGAAGCGCACCGAGCTGGCCGAGCTGGGCGGCAAGGCCGCCGACGAGGTCAAGAGCACCGGTGAGCCGGTGAAGCTCCAGCCGATGACGCCGTTCGAGCGCAAGGTCGTCCACGACGCGGTCGCCGCGGCCGGGCTGCGCAGCGAGTCGGAGGGCGAGGAGCCGCAGCGCTTCGTCGTCGTCCTCCCGGCCTGATCCCGATCAGCCCCCTCGGCCCCGTCTGTAGCGCAGGCGGGGCCGAACTTTGTCAGCCTGATAGTCAGCCACACGGTCCATGAAGCGGCAGTACGGAAGGACGGTTCCCGTGACGGAGGCAGCGGAGCTTCCCCAGGCGCCCGAGGCGGCGCGAGCGGTCTTCGGCGAGTTCTTGCCCGAGGCCGTGCGCTATGCCGAGCTGCTGGCCGACGCCGGGGTCAAGCGCGGGCTGATCGGTCCCCGGGAGGTGCCCCGGCTCTGGGAGCGCCATCTGCTGAACTGCGCGGTCCTCTCCGAGGTGGTGCCCGAGGGCGTCACGGTCTACGACGTCGGCTCCGGGGCCGGCCTCCCCGGCATCCCGCTGGCCCTGGTCCGCCCCGATCTGAAGATCACCCTGCTGGAGCCGCTGCTGCGGCGGACCAACTTCCTCCAGGAGGTCGTGGAGCTTCTGGGCCTCGACCATGTGACCGTGGCCCGCGGGCGGGCCGAGGAGATGCTCGGCACGCTGCCGCCGGTCCATGTGGTGACGGCCCGCGCCGTGGCCCCTCTCGACCGGCTCGCGGGCTGGGGCGTGCCCCTGCTCCGCCCCTATGGGGAGATGCTGGCCCTGAAGGGCGATACCGCGGAGGAGGAACTCCGCGGAGCCCGTGCCGCCCTCAGCAAGCTCGGAGTCGTGGAGACCTCGGTTCTCCAGGTCGGACACGGCCTGGTCGACCCCCTCTCCACCGTGGTGCGGGTGGAGGTCGGAGAGAGTCCCGGAGGTGTCCGGTTCGCGGCCAAGCGGGCCAAGGCGGCCCGAACGAGCCGTACCCGGCGACGTCGCTGAGTCCCATACGTACGTATGCCGGAGTGTCGCCCGGGTGCCGCTCAGCGGCCCCGGGCATCGTGTTTCACGTGAAACGTCGCTCACTGCTGCACGGAATCATCAGCCGAGGGCGTGCCGCCGCCCCGATTCGGAACCGGAGACCCCTCGCGGGGGTCACGAAGTTGTCCACAGAGATGGATTCATCCACAGAAGCCCGGGCCTCGCTGGTTCATGAACCCGAAAGCATGGCAGGCTCTGTCTATCGCGAGCCTGAAGTCGAGGAGAGTGAATCCTTGCGGTCCGACGCCAATATCGCGGGACCGATGACCGATCCGGTCCCCGGCCCCCGTACCGAGTCGCCGGGGGACGATGTTTCACGTGAAACACCGCCCCCGATGGACGACACCCCCATCGGTCGAGCAGCCCAGCTCGCCGTACAGGCGCTGGGACGGGCCGGTGAAGGGCTGCCCCGGCCGGAACAGACCCGCGTCATGGTGGTCGCCAACCAGAAGGGCGGCGTGGGAAAGACCACCTCCACGGTCAATCTCGCCGCGTCCCTCGCGCTGCACGGTGCGCGTGTTCTGGTGGTCGACCTCGACCCCCAGGGCAATGCCTCCACGGCACTCGGCATCGACCATCACGCCGAAGTCCCCTCGATCTACGACGTCCTGGTGGAGAGCAAGCCGCTCTCCGAAGTGGTCCAGCCGGTCCCGGACGTCGAAGGACTCTTCTGCGCCCCCGCCACCATCGATCTCGCCGGTGCGGAGATCGAGCTGGTGTCGCTGGTGGCGCGGGAGAGCAGACTTCAGCGGGCGATCCAGGCATATGAGCAGCCGCTGGACTACATCCTCATCGACTGCCCGCCGTCCCTCGGTCTGCTGACGGTCAATGCGCTGGTGGCCGGGGCAGAGGTGCTGATCCCCATTCAGTGCGAGTACTACGCCCTGGAGGGGCTGGGGCAGCTCCTGCGGAATGTGGACCTGGTCCGCGGGCACCTCAATCCCACCCTGCGCGTCTCGACCATCCTGCTCACCATGTACGACGGCCGGACCCGGCTGGCCTCCCAGGTGGCCGACGAGGTCCGCAGCCACTTCGGCGAAGAGGTACTGCGGACCAACATCCCCCGCTCCGTCCGGATCTCCGAGGCGCCCAGCTACGGACAGACGGTGCTGACCTACGACCCGGGCTCCAGCGGAGCCCTGTCGTATCTGGAGGCGGCGCGGGAGATCGCCCTGCGCGGAGTCGGTCTCCAGTACGACCCGCACCATGCCCATCAGGGCACTCAGAACAGCCGGCAGAACATCTCGGAGGGGATCCAGTGAGCGAGCGACGTAGAGGGTTGGGGCGGGGGCTGGGTGCCCTGATCCCTGCGGCTCCCCAGGAGAAGCCGACCCTGTCCGGGGGCCCCGGTTCCTCCGGTCAGGCTCAGACCATGACCGACGATCGCGGTATCGCGGCGGCGAAGGTGGCCAGGCTTCCGTCGGCCGCCGTCGCCCCCGATATCACCATCGGTGGCGGCGAGCCGGATACCGCGCCCGCGCTGGTCACGCCCTCCGGCGCGCACTTCGCCGAGGTGCTGCTGGACGCGATCACCCCCAATCCCCAGCAGCCGCGTGCGATCTTCGACGAGGACGCCCTGGCCGAGCTGGTCACCTCCATCAAGGAGGTCGGCCTGCTCCAGCCCGTGGTCGTCCGGCAGCTGGGCCCCGAGCGCTTCGAGCTGGTCATGGGGGAGCGCCGCTGGCGGGCCTGCCGTGAGGCCGGTCTGGAGCGGATTCCCGCGATCGTCCGGGAGACCGAAGACGACAAGCTTCTGCTGGACGCCCTGCTGGAGAACCTCCACCGGGCCCAGCTGAACCCGCTGGAGGAAGCCGCGGCCTACGACCAGCTGCTCAGGGACTTCAACTGCACCCATGACCAGCTGGCGGACCGGATCGGGCGGTCCCGTCCCCAGGTCTCCAACACCCTCCGTCTGCTGCGGCTGGCGCCCTCCGTCCAGAAGCGGGTCGCTGCCGGGGTGCTGACGGCCGGGCACGCCCGGGCGCTGCTGTCGGTGGAGGACCACGAGGAGCAGGACCAGCTCGCCCGCCGCATCGTGGCCGAGGGCCTGTCGGTGCGTTCGGTGGAGGAGATCGTGACGCTCCTCGGCTCCGAGCCCGAGCGGAACACCCGGAAGAGGGGCCCCCGTGCCGGGGCCCTGGTCTCCCCCGCCCTCACCGATCTGGCCTCCCGGCTCTCCGACCGCTTCGAGACCCGGGTCAAGGTCGACCTGGGGCAGAAGAAGGGAAAGATCGTCGTCGAGTTCGCCTCGATGGAGGATCTGGAGCGAATCCTGGGCACGCTGGCCCCCGGTGAGGACCAGGCCCTGGAGCGCGGTCTCACCAGGGGCGGACACGACGACGAGGAAGCCGCGGGCTGACGTCCGCCGCCCGCCGGGCGGCCGGGGAGCGAAGGAGGATCGGCCCGTATGGGGCGACGGCTGGTACCCCTCACCCTGGACAATCTGTCGGACCTCCCCCAGCGCTGCCGGTCCTGCGTCTTCTGGGAGCTGGACCCGGTCAGCGGGGAGGCCGCCGTCGCGGCGGGCCGGCCGGGCCCGGAGAAGGAGGCCTGGATCTCCGCCGTACTGCTGGAGTGGGGATCCTGCGGCCGAATCGTCTATGTCGACGAGGCGGCGGCCGGCTTTGTGCTCTACGCGCCTCCGGCGTATGTGCCGCGGTCCCTCGCCTTTCCGACCAGCCCGGTCTCGGCGGACGCCGTCCAGCTGATGACGTCGTGGATCGCCCCGGAACACCAGGGGCAGGGACTCGGCAGGGTCATGGTGCAGACCGTGGCCAAGGACGTACTCCGCCGGGGCTTCAAGGCCATGGAGGCATTCGGCGACGCCCGCTGGAAGAAGCCCGCCTGCCTTCTTCCGGCCGACCATCTGACCGCCGTGGGATTCAAGACGGTCCGGCCGCACCCCTCCTATCCACGGCTGAGACTGGAGCTGCGCAATACGCTCTCCTGGAAGGAGGACGTGGAGCAGGCGCTCGACCGGCTGCTCGGCGCGGTCCAGAAGGAACCCGTTCTCCGCCCGCTGTGATGCCGCGTACGACGAAGGGCCCACCCCGGTTCGGGGTGGGCCCTTCGTGTTTCACGTGAAACATCGGCGCCTGAGCGCCGTTGTCCTACTGACCCAGGAAGGCATCCAGGTCGCGAACGATGGCGGCCTTCGGCTTGGCGCCGACGATCGTCTTGGCGACCTCGCCGTTCTGGTAGACGTTCAGCGTCGGGATCGACATCACCCCGTACTTGGCGGCCGTGGCGGGGTTCTCGTCGATGTTGAGCTTGACGACCTCGATCTTGTCGCCGTGCTCGGCGGCGATGGCCTCAAGGGACGGCGCGATCTGACGGCACGGGCCGCACCAGGCCGCCCAGAAGTCCACCAGAACGGGCTTGTCGCTCTTGAGGACCTCCTCCTCGAAGGTGGCATCGGTTACGTTCTTCAGCGCGCCGGCCACGGCGGCCTCCTTTGGGTCTTCTACAGGGGGAGAGGGGGGTGGGATCGGTCAGACCGCGGCGGTCTGACCGGCCTGGGCGGCCTGCTCGGCGTCCGCAAGACCGGACAGGAAGCGCTCGGCGTCCAGCGCCGCGGAGCAGCCGGTACCGGCGGCCGTGATGGCCTGACGGTAGGTGTGGTCGACGACATCGCCCGCGGCAAAGACACCGGTGAGGTTGGTACGGGTGGAGGGCGCCTCGACCTTGAGATAGCCCTCGTCGTCCAGCTCCAGCTGGCCCTTGAACAGCTCGGTGCGCGGGTCGTGGCCCACGGCGATGAAGAGCCCCGTCGCCGGCAGCTGGGACGTCTCGCCCGTCTTCGTGTTGCGGAGGGTCAGTGCGGAGAGCTTCTGATCCCCGTGGATCTCGGCGACCTCACTGTCCCAGGCGAAGGAGATCTTCGGATCGGCGAAGGCACGGTCCTGCATGGCCTTCGACGCCCGCAGGCTGTCCCGGCGGTGGACGATCGTCACCGACTTGGCGAACCGGGAGAGGAAGGTCGCCTCCTCCATCGCGGTGTCACCGCCGCCGACCACGGCGATGTCCTGGTCCTTGAAGAAGAAGCCGTCACAGGTGGCGCACCAGGAGACTCCGCGTCCGGAAAGGGCGTCCTCGTTCGGCAGGCCGAGCTTGCGGTGCTGGGAGCCGGTCGTGACGATGACGGCCTTGGCCCGGTGTACGGTGCCCGCCGTGTCGGTGACGGTCTTGATCTCACCGGTGAGGTCGACGGAGACAACGTCGTCCGGGATCAGCTCGGCGCCGAAGCGCTCGGCCTGGGCCCGCATATTGTCCATGAGGTCGGGCCCCATGATGCCGTCGCGGAAACCGGGGAAGTTCTCGACGTCGGTGGTGTTCATCAGGGCGCCACCGGCCGTCACGGCTCCCTCGAACACCAGCGGCTGCAGCGATGCCCGCGCGGTGTAGAGCGCCGCCGTATACCCGGCGGGTCCGGAGCCGATGATGATGACGTTTCGGACGTCGCTCACGAGTCTCTTCCTCGTCTCTGCAGGCTGCCTGCTGACAGATGGGTCGGGGCAATGGCTCTCACCCCACCCAACGGATCCTACGGGGGATGCATTCCCGCCCCGTCGCGCAGCGCGCTCGAAGCCTCAGCGACGAGGGTAGGAGTGGGTCAGCAGGACGGTTCCGGCGGCCGAGGAGCGGGAGTCCACACAGCCGGCGTCGACGACGAACGCCTCGACCCGCCGACCGTCCACGGGGGCCGGCAGCACCACCAGATAGGCATCCGAGCCCTGGTACCGGCCCCGTTCCACCGCGATCGGCGGAGCGGTACGCCCGGTGCCCCGCTGGACACAGGGCGGCACCGAAGGGCCGGGGCCGCCCATCTCCGTGCCCGGGCCCGCGGGCGCCGAACCCGGCATCTCTTCGGTGGTCATGGCCGTGCCGCCGTCTTCTGGGACGGGCTGGACGGCGAGCAGGGTACGGACCCGCTGCTCCAGGGTGGCCTCGGAGAACTCGTCCGGGCCGCTGGAGTACGAGGAGCTGGTCTTGGCGTGCTGCCGGTCGTCGTCCGTGGACGTCAGCGCCTGGAAGGACAGCACGCTCACGCCCACGGCGACCACACCGAAGGCCGCCCCGAGAACGACAGCGCGGCGCCGCCGGCGCCCGGGGCTCCGACCGGGTCCGGTGGTGCCGCGAGCACGGCCGGTGGGCCGAGTCGCCGGGCCGGTGGCGGTGGGCGGAGGCTCCCCGGCCGTGCTCGGCGGGACGAGTGCCTTCGATGTTTCACGTGAAACATCGAAGGCATCGAAGCTATCCGTGGCACCCGTGGCACCCGTGGCATCGGGGTTGTCGGGGCGGCCGGCGGCCAGCAGGGCTTCGGCGGCCAGCGCTGCGTCGATCCGCTCGGCGATATCGGTGGGCATCCGGGGCGTACCGGGGACGGTGCCCAGCAGCTCGCGAATCTCCTCCAAGGAGGACCGGACGTCCCGGCACAGGGCGCAGTCCGCCAGATGCTCCAGCAGCCACTCGCTCCGGGACGGCGGAAGCAGGCCCTCGGTGAGATCGGAGATCTCGGAGACATCCGGGTGCTGAGTCATGTCGGCCGTGGATGTCACGTGCGTCCACCTCCGCCTTTCACAGCAGCAGGATCCGTCGGCCCTGCGTCCCTCTGGTCCGTCGCCGATGGGACGGATGTCCCCGGCGTCCGGTTCCTTCCCCTGTCGGGATCGTCGCTATCCCCGGAAGACCCGCGCAGATGGGTGACCATGGGCAGGAGCCGTGCTCTCCCCCGGGCACAGCGGCTCTTGACCGTTCCGGGCGGGACGTCGAGTGCCTCGGCGGCCTCGGCCACGGAGTAGCCCTGCATATCCACCAGGACCAGGGCCGCCCGCTGCTCCACCGGCAGCTTCGCCAGCGCTGCCAGGAGCTGGCGGTTCAGATCCCGGCGTTCGGCCGGTGCCTCCGCGGACTCGTGCGGTTCGAGCAGCTGCTCCAGCCGCTCGGTGTCGTCGACGGGGGCGGTCTTCCGGGAGGCGGCCTTACGCGCCCGGTCGAGACAGGCGTTCACGGTGATCCGGTGGAGCCAGGTGGTGACGGCGGACTGGCCGCGGAAGGTATGGGCGGCCCGGAAGGCGGAGACCAGGGCGTCCTGGACCGCGTCGGCCGCCTCCTCGCGATCGCCCAGGGTGCGCAGGGCGACGGCCCAGAGCCGGTCGCGATGGCGGCGGACCAGTTCGGCGAAGGCGTCGGGATGGCCCTCGACATGGCGGGCGAGGAGTTCGGAGTCGCTGGCTGTGTGGGACGCCCCCGTTGTCACGGCCTCCACCCTCTGGTCGGTCCCGTACTGCGTCTGATCGCTTCAGCTCCGGCCCGGCTTGTCTATCACGATTCCCCCGGACGGAGGCAGGGAGCCGGGGGAATCCCCCGGTGCGGCCGGTCGGCGGGGAATCCCCCGCCGACCGGGCTCACTTGCCCAGGATCCTGATCTCCGAGATGCCGCCCCGATAGCGGTTCGCCAGATCCGCCGGCGGCAACGAGGTGAGCCGGATCAGTACGTAGCGGGTCCGTACCGGCTCGAAGGTGCTCTTCAGCTGGTCGCCCGTCACCTGCTTGGGAGCCAGTTGCCGGCCGAAGTCCGAGAGCGACGCCGGGTCGACGGCGCTCTCCCCGGCGGCGAGGACTTCCACGGTGTTGCCGCTGCGGTAGAGGTCGATATCGAGCCCGGAGACGTTCCGTACCGAACCCAGATCGACGACGATGCCGCTTCCCAGGGAGCGCTGGGGGAGATTGCCGAAGTTCGGGTAGTTCCGGTACTCCGGGGTGATCCAGGACGTGCCCGGGTCGCCGTCGACGGTGTTGGGTACCTGCTGCCGCTGGATCCCGGAGCCGTTGGGCGTGAACTCCGAGACGTGCTCGACGGTCAGCGGATCGGCGGGCGGGGCGGGCTTCTCGTCGCCGCCCCCGGCCGGGGCCTCCGGCGTGGGGCGAGTGTCCTTCGTGCGGTCGAGCAGCTTCTCCGAGATCTGCCAGCTGCCAAGACCCAGGGCGGCGATGAGCAGCGCCGCCGCGGTCCACTTCAGCGCCTTGCCCGCGCGGCTCTCCATCGGCGGGGGCGGAATCGGTACCGGACGCGTCGGCATCGCGGCCCCGGGCCGTCCCGCGCCGGAACGCCCGTAGCTGCCCTGCTGATAGGTGGTGCGCTGATACTCCGGCGGGGCGGCGAACGCGGGCTCCGGCGGTCGGATCCGGGGCATCTCCGCCACGGCCTTCGCCAGCTCCTCCGGTGTGGTGCAGGGCGGCTCCTGGCGGGAGGCCGTGGCACCGTCGTTCACCAGGGCGCGCATCGACAGCTCGGAGAGCCCCCGGTGGACACCGGCGCGGACCTGGTCCGGCGGGAGCAGTCCGACGCCCTTGGGGAGTCCGGAGAGTCCATGGGCGTCGTTCTCGTACGGCCACCGCTGGGTCAGGGCGGCGTACAGCAGCGCGCCGATGGCCTCGGTGTCGGTCCGCTGGGGGCGCTCGGCGGTGATACCGCGCAGGGCGGCGTTGACCGCGAGCCCGCGGACGCGGTACTGGCCGGTGGAGGTCCGCAGGATCGCGGAGGGGGTCAGCTTGAGGTGCGAGAGCCCCTCGCGATGGGCCGCCGCCATGGCCTGGGAGAGCTGGTCGACGAGGCGGTACGCCTCGTGCGGCTCCAGCGGCCCCATGGCCAGCAGGGTGGTCAGCTCGGTCGCGTCCGGGAGCCATTCGTGGACGACGTAGACGAGGTCGTTCTCCTCGACGGCGTCGAGGACCATCACGAACCGGGCGTCCCCCAGCAGGGCGGCGGAGCGGGCGGCGGCGAGTACGGACCGGGCTCTGGGGTGGTCGGCCGGGAGCACATGGACCCCCACCGCCCGGCGCAGCTTCTCGTCCACGGCCCGCCAGCTGCTGAAACCGTCCAGACGGGTGATGCACTCCTCCAGGCGGTACCGCTGGGCGAGCTTGTGACCGCTGTGCAGCTCGGGCGCGGCGGCCGCGGGCTCCTCACCCGGGGTTCCACCGTCCTGAGCGTTCCGGTCGTCGGGGGCGACCGGCAATTCGGCCGTCGCCTCGGATGCGGCAGCTCCGTCGGTCGTGGCCTTGTCCGCCTGAGCGGTCGGCGGTTCGTCCCCGCCGTTGTCGGCCACGTCGACGGCAGCCGTGCTACGTTCCGCCACCGTCGTTCCTGCCTCCCCAGTCGTTGCGCCTCACCAACAGCCATGCCAATTGTGCCCACAGACCGCCGCTATGCACGACACACGGCCCCCGGCGATGGTTGTGCGGTCGGCCCGTCAGCGTCCGAGTCGTCCCCTGACCATGCCGACCATCGAGTTCAGCTCCTCGATCCGCATCCGCCGGGCGGCCAGGAAGAACACCACCCCGAGTACCGCGCCGCCGCCGACGAGAGCGGCCAGGGAGCCGCTCGCGCCGCTGCCGAGAAGCTTGATGATGCCGAAGGCCGCGGCGCCGCCCAGAATCGCGGCGGGCAGCGACGCCATGCACAGCCGGGTGTAGGTACGCATCACATGGGCGCCGTCCAGATCGCCGCCGAGCCGCTTGCGCAGCCTGCTCCAGGCGACCCCCACTCCGATCATGTAGGCCAGGCCGTACGAGGCGGCCATGCCGACGACCGCCCAGCGGGCGGGCAGGACGAGGAAGGCGACCCCGGCGGCGCTCGCGTTGACGACGGCGACGATCACGGTGTTGTAGAAGGGCGTCCTGGTGTCCTCGTACGCGTAGAACCCGCGGAGGACGACGTACTGCACGGAGTACGGAATCAGTCCGAGGCCGAAGGCCATCAGGGTGAAACCGATGTTCCGGGCGCCGTCGGCACCCGATCCGGCGTACATCAGGCCCGCCATCGGCACACCGAGGGCGAAGAAGGCGAACGCCGACGGCACGATCGCGACGGCGGAGGTGCGCAGCCCGTACGAGATGTCGTCCCGGACCGCGGCGGCGTCGCCGTCATGGGCCGAGCGGGAGATCCTGGGCAGGACGGCGGTCATCACCGAGACGGTGATGATGGCCTGCGGCAGCTGCCACAGCAGCAGGGCGAAGTTGTAGGCGGTGATACCGGTACCGGTGAAGCCGTGCTTCTCGGCGGCCGCCCCCGCGGAGGTCGCGAGCTGGGTCACGACGATCATGCCGAGCTGGTTGGCGAGGACGAAGAAGAGCGTCCACTTCGCCAGCTTGGCCGCCTTGCCGAGGCCGTGTCCGCGCCAGTCGAACCGCAGCCGCATCCGGAAACCGGCGTCCCGCAGATAGGGCAGCATCGCCAGCGCCTGGACGACCAGTCCGAGCATGGTGCCGACGCCCAGGAGACGAATGCCTTCCGGGGTGATGGTCGTGGTGGTGACACCGGACTCGGTGAAGCTGCCGAAGGCCCAGATGAAGGCGCCGAACGAGGCGATGATCACGATGTTGTTGAGGACCGGGGTCCACATCATGGCGCCGAAGCGGCCCCGCGCGTTGAGGATCTGCCCGAGCACCACATGGATGCCCATGAAGAAGATGGTGGGGACGCAGTAGCGGGCGAAGGCGACGGCCACCGCCTTCTTCTCCGGGTCGGACGCGATCGTCGGCGACATCATGGTGACGAGCATCGGCGCCGCGACCACGCACAGCACGGTCACACCGGCCAGCAGGACCACCACGAGGGTGAGCAGCCGGTTGGCGTACGCCTCGCCGCCGTCGTCGTCGTTCTTCATCGCCCGGACCAGCTGGGGGATGAAGACCGCGTTCAGCGCGCCGCCGCCGACCAAGACGTAGATCATCGTCGGCAGGACGTTCGCGATCTGGTAGGTGTCGCTGAGGACACCGACACCGATCGCCGCGGCCATCACGAGGTTGCGCAGGAAGCCGGTGAGGCGGGAGACGATCGTGCCCGCCGCCATCACGGCGCTCGACTTCGCGATGCTGGACACCCGCCCGCCGGAGCGCTTGGGCTCGGCCGGGGCGGGGATCGGCTCGGGCGTCGGCGCGGGCACGCTCTTGCCGGTGCTCTGCTGGTCCCGGAAGAGATGCGCGAAGGCGTCCTGCTGCGGCCGCTCGTCGGCCGCGTTGGTGACGAGGTCGTCGACGCCGGTGTACTGGGTGGTGCGCGCGTCGTCGCCGTACGGCAGATGACGCGACGGGCCCGCGGGCTCCGGCGGCGGGGTGTGCGCCCAGACCCGGGGGTCGGGCGCGTACTGCTGGGCCGGCGGCTGCTGGTAGAGCGGCTGCTGGTCCGGATAGGTGCCGGGGGGCGGCGGTGGGTGGGAGGCGCGGTCGTACAGCGCCTCGGCCACCGGGTCCTGGGCCGACAGATCCTGCGCCCGGTACGGGTCCTGGGTGTAGGCGTCCCGCAGATACGGGTCGTGCCGGGCCGGGTCGTAGCCGGGCTGCTGCTGAGCCGGGTCGTAAGGAGCCTGCTGCTGGGCGGGGTCGTACGGAGCCTGCTGGGAGGGGTCGTAGGCGGCCTGCTGCTGTGCCGGGTCGTACGGATACGGCTCCTGCTGGGGGTGGTACGCGGGGTCGTAACCGTACGGGTGCTGTGCCGGGTCGTAGGCGTACGGGGGCTGCGGCGGTGGCGGCTGGGCCGCCGGGTCGTTCCCGGCGCCCTGACCGCGGTCACCGTCGTACGGCGCGTTCATTGCAACCCCACCTCATCGTCCCCGGCCGGTGGCCACGACATCGCTCAACGGTCCACTTTCTCACCCGCGCCCGACCGGTCGCCGCTTTCCCGGCGGGTGTCCGGTGTCGGGTCACTCGGCTGCCCGGGCTCGGCACCGTCGGTGCCGTCCCCCGGGGGAGGGGTTCCGTCGGGCGGGACGTCCCCGCCGGAGCCGCCGCCGGTGCCGCCGGCCGGGGTGTCGCGGGCCGCCGCGCGCTTGCGCTGGGTGTACATCCGGACCCCGGCGAGCACCAGGAGCAGCACACCGCCGGCGATGACGAGGAGCACGGTGGGGGTGGCCTCGGAGACCTTCACCGTGAACTGCATCGCCGGCCCGTAGGGGGTGCCGTCCTCGGTGTAGAGCTGGGCCGTCATCCGCACCTGGCCGTTGGCGTTGGCCTTGGCGTCGAACTTCACGGACTGGCTGTGGCCGCCCTTGATCTCGATCGGGCGTTCAGCGACGCCCTTGTCGTCGTCGAGGCTGAGCCGGGCGCCGTTGTCGGAGCTGAGCCGCAGCACCAGGTTGTCGACGCCCTGCACCAGACGGTTCTGGACGGTCACCGGGATCGTGGCGCTGCGGCCGGAGAGGGTGATCTGGGACTTGTCGATCAGCTGCACCTCGCCGGCGAGCAGTTCGAGGTTCTGCCGCACCCCGGCGCGGTACTTCTCGGCGGCCTTGGCGTTGCCCCGCCACGAGGTGGACATCTCCCGGTCGATGGCCCGGGAGAACGTCGCCTCCACCTGGTCCCGGAGGGTGAGGATGCCGGCGAAGTCCTTCAGAGTGTCCTGGACGGCGCGGATCTCCCGGAAGGCCGCCACGGGAAGCTCGCGCTTACGGAGCCGGTCGGGGTACTGGGAGCCGGACGGCACCCGGCGGTTCGCCGCGCTGTCCGGCTCGGCGTCCGCCGCGGCGATCAGGTCCACCGGCTGGGTCCAGCGCTCACCGGACAGCCCCTGGAGGGCCCGGGCCATGGCCTGCGCCTGGGAGGTGGTGGGCGTCCGTTGAGGAGCGACGACGACATTGCGCGGCCCGGGGGCGTTCTGGAGGGAAACCACCAGGGTCTGGGCCAGGAACCGCTGGACGGCGAGGGTGGCCGTACCGGCGTTCACCATGTCGCCCTCGAACGCCTTCGACAGCCGGGCGTCGGCGACCACCGCGGTCGTACCGCCGCCGATCGGGCGGGGGGCGGAGACCGTGTACGGCAGATCGTCGCCGAGGCTGTCGCTCCGGGCGATCACATGGTCGGCGCCCGCGGAGGTGGCGACGTTCACGATCGAGGAGTCGATCGCGCCTTCGACCGGCCAGGCGAAGTCCAGGGACGGCTTGACGTGCAAGATCGACTCGACGGTCCGCCCGGCCACCTCGGTGGCGTCCCGGAGGCGGCCCAGGGTGCCGGAGACCTGGGTCCCGCGGTGCGCCAGGGACGCCAGATCCGGGTCCGCGTACGGCAGGGCGACGACCTTGCGGTCCTGTACGGCGGTCTGGAGGGAGCTGAGCCACTGCTTGGCCACGGCCTGGTTCCGGCCGGGGACGGTGCGCTCCGCCTCCTCGCCGCTGGGGCCGCTCTTCACCCGGTAGTTCCGGGTCATGGCGTCCACGGTGGCCAGCAGGTCGGGGTCGATCACCCAGGTGACCGGCAGCTCACGGCCGAGGGAGACCATCTGCCCGAGCCGCCCGTCGGGCGCGATCTCCTTGGCCAGCGTCTCGTCCTCGAAGACGGGGGTCCGCTGCTCGTCCGAGCCGACCTCGGACGTCAGATGTGTGGAGGAGACCAGCGGCCAGATGTAGGTCAGCCGGGTTTTCGTCCCCAGGGCCTCCGGCTGCCAGGGCAGGAAGGTCCGCTCGATGCCCAGCACCTGCTCGTAGGAGCCCCGGGTGCGGCCGGAGAGGCTGACACCGAGCGGATAGACCCCGCCCTCGCCCAGGTCCAGCTTCTCGACCGGTACGGAGAGGGTGAAATCCCGGCTGATGCCCGGGGCCAGGGACGGCAGTTTCACGGTGTACGAGTCGCCCAGCGACCGTCCGTCGGCCGCGGGGTCGTAGCCGGTCCGCTTGGCGGTCCGGTCGATGGCGGTCCGGCTCGTCAGCCGCTGGCCCACCCGGAGGTCGATCTCCGGCTCGGTGACCTGATGCCTGCCCTTGTTGACCACCGTCCCGGACACCTTCAGGGTCCCGTCCGCGTCCGGCACCGACGGGGTCAATGTGGTGAGAGTCACATCGACGGTGGAGGGGTCGGAAGCCGCCGGAGCGGCGTACGCGGCCGGTGCCAGCGGTCCCAGCAGCCCCGCGATCAAGGGGACGGCGGCAAGGGGGAGAGCCGCGCGGCGCAGCCAGCGGCTGGCGGGCGCGGGGGTCGTCCTCCGGAAGTCTGCCGCCTCGGCCACGCGCTCGCCCGTCCCTCGTCGTCTGTTGCCGTCAGGTCGCTGTCGCTCATTGCGTCCACGCATGGTAACGAGGTACGCGGGGCCTGAGTGCCGCGGTCCGCCGCACATGATCGTCGCGCTATTCCGGGAGACCCCCACGGGCCGGGGGACGTACCCTCTTCTGTTGTGCCGAACGCCAATGAAGACACCCCTTCCGCACTGAGTCAGGTGCAACACCGCGCGGTGATCGAGCTACTGCGAGTAGCCCCTGTCGCGGACGATCTCGCCCACCGGTTCCGGGCCGCGGGATTCCGCCTCGCCCTGGTCGGCGGCTCGGTCCGGGACGCACTGCTCGGCCGGCTCGGCAACGACCTCGACTTCACGACCGACGCCCGCCCCGAGGACGTCCTCGCGATCGTCCGGCCCTGGGCCGACTCGGTGTGGGACGTCGGGATCGCCTTCGGCACCGTCGGGGCGCAGAAGAGCGGCTACCAGATCGAGATCACGACCTACCGCTCCGAGGCATACGACCGGACGTCCCGTAAGCCGGAGGTCTCGTACGGCGACTCCATCGAGGAGGACCTGGTCCGCCGCGACTTCACCGTGAACGCGATGGCCGTCGCGCTCCCGGAGAAGGAGTTCATCGACCCGCACCACGGCCTGGAGGACCTCGCGGCCCGGGTGCTGCGAACCCCGGGCACCCCCGAGGAGTCCTTCTCGGACGACCCGCTGCGGATGATGCGCGCCGCCCGTTTCGCGGCCCAGCTCGGCTTCGAGGTGGCCCCCGAGGTCGTCGCCGCGATGAAGGAGATGGCCGAGCGGATCACGATCGTCTCCGCCGAGCGGGTCCGGGACGAGCTGAACAAGCTGCTGCTCTCTGGCCGCCCCCGGCAGGGACTGGCCCTGCTCGTCGACTCCGGCTTGGCCGGCCATGTCCTGCCCGAGCTGCCCGCCCTGCGGCTGGAGAGCGACGAGCACCACCGGCACAAGGACGTATACGAGCACTCCCTCACCGTGCTGGAGCAGGCGATCGATCTGGAGGAGGACGGACCGGACCTGGTGCTCCGGCTCTCCGCGCTGCTCCATGACATCGGCAAGCCGCGCACCCGCCGCTTCGAGAAGGACGGCCGGGTCTCCTTCCACCACCACGAGGTGGTCGGCGCGAAGATGACCAAGAAGCGGATGATGGCGCTCAAGTACTCCAATGAACTGGTCCGGGACGTCTCCCGGCTGGTGGAGCTGCATCTGCGCTTCCACGGGTACGGGGACGGCGAGTGGACCGACTCCGCGGTGCGCCGCTACGTCCGGGACGCCGGACCGCTGCTCACCCGGCTCCACCAGCTGACCCGCTCGGACTGCACCACCCGGAACAAGCGCAAGGCCGCCACGCTCTCCCGGACGTACGACGGTCTTGAGGAGCGGATCGCCCAGCTCCAGCAGCAGGAGGAGCTGGACGCCATCCGGCCCGACCTCGACGGCAACCAGATCCAGGAGGTCCTGGGGATCGGTCCCGGGCCGATGATCGGCAAGGCGTACGCGCATCTGCTGGAGCTGCGGCTGGAGCACGGGCCGATGGAGTACGACGCCGCGGTCGGGGCGCTCAAGGAGTGGTGGGCCGCTCAGGGCTGAGCCGGATCGGAGCGGGGGCATGTTTCACGTGAAACATGCCCCCGTTGTCGTGTGCCGGAGCGGGCCGTTCTGCGTCGTTGCGTCGTTGCGACGTTGCGACGTTTCACGTGAAACACCGCACCGCGGCCGTCCGCGACCGATCAGTCCGCGGATCCGGCGGCTGTCGGGATCCGGGCGGGATCGCGGCGGTGCCAGTTCCAGAGCGTGAGGGCGATCCCCGCGTAGATCACCGCCACCATCACCACCAGGACGGCCGAGCGGCCGTCCGGCGGCAGCATCAGCGCGGCGACGCCCGCCGCCCCGACAAAGGACACATTGAAGAGCACGTCGTAGAGGGAGAAGATCCGGCCCCGGTAGGCGTCGTCCACGGAGGTCTGGACGACGGTATCGGTGGTGATCTTCGCGCCCTGGGTGACCAGCCCCAGAACGAAGGCCGCGACCAGTATCGGCCCGGGGGCGAAGGGGAGGCCGAGCGCCGGGACGAGGACCGCCGCCGTCGCCGCGCAGCAGATCATCCAGCCGTACGGGCCCATCCGGCCGATGGTCCAGGGAGTGATCAGGGCCGCGACGAGGAAACCGGCCCCGGAGACGGCGAGCGCGACCCCCAGCAGGGCGAGCCCGTCCTGTTCGTCGCTGTACCAGGCGTACCGGCAGAGCATCAGGACGGTCACCAGCAGGGCGCCGTAGCAGAAGCGCATCAGGGTGATCGCGGTCAGGGCCCGGGCCGCCGCCGGACGCCGGGCGAGATGGCGCACCCCGGAGACCAGCCCGTGTGCCGTGGAGGCGACGGCGGCCGACAGTCGGGGCTGGACCTGGTCCGGATCGGGGCCGAGCAGCTCCCGTCCCATCCGCAGGGACGCGAGCGCCGCACAGAGATAGAGGGTCGCCCCCAGCAGGACGACGGCGGCGTCGGAGTCGTCGGCGATCAGCCGTACGCCGAAGGCGAGCCCGCCGCCCGCGGTGGCGGCCAGGGTGCCCGCCGTGGGCGAGAGGGCGTTGGCGATCACCAGACGCTCGTCGTCGACGACCCGCGGCAGCGAGGCGGAGAGTCCGGCCAGGACGAATCGGTTGATGGCCGTGACCGACAGGGCCGAGACGTAGAAGAGCCAGTCGGGTACGGAGGCCAGGATCAGCAGGGCGGTGCCGCAGGCGAGGACGGCCCGCAGCAGATTGCCGTAGAGCAGGACCTGGCGGCGCCGCCAGCGGTCGAGGAGCACCCCGGCGAAGGGGCCGATCAACGAGTACGGCAGCAGCAGTACGGCCATGGCCGAGGCGATGGCGGCGGGCGAGGTCTGTTTCTCGGGGGAGAAGACCACATACGCGGCGAGCGCCACCTGGTAGACGCCGTCCGCTGTCTGGGAGAGCAGCCGGACCGTCAGCAGGCGGCGGAAGTCGGTCAGGCGCAGGAGTACGCGCAGATCACGTACGACGGGCATGCGGACAAGAGTCACACACGAGTGCCGCGCGGACGCGGAGGGCCCCCGGTAATCCACCGGGGGCCCTCCGCACGGGTACGCCGTGCCGCACTCACCGCCCGCGCGGACGGGGGCGGCGTACGGCCGGTGCGGTGGTCATGACGCCCGGACCACCGTCCGGGTGGACCGGGCCGCGGTCGGGCCCGGTCCACGGCGGGATCAGCGCTCGACCTCGCCCTTGATGAACTTCTCGACGCTCTCGCGGGCCTCGTCGTCGAAGTACTGGACCGGCGGGCTCTTCATGAAGTAGCTGCTGGCCGAGAGGATCGGGCCGCCGATACCGCGGTCCTTGGCGATCTTCGCGGCGCGCAGCGCGTCGATGATGACACCGGCCGAGTTCGGGGAGTCCCAGACCTCGAGCTTGTACTCCAGGTTCAGCGGGACGTCGCCGAACGCGCGGCCCTCCAGGCGGACGTAGGCCCACTTGCGGTCGTCGAGCCAGGCGACGTAGTCGGACGGACCGATGTGGACGTTCTTCTCGCCCAGCTCGCGGTCGGGGATCTGCGAGGTGACGGCCTGCGTCTTCGAGATCTTCTTGGACTCCAGCCGGTCCCGCTCCAGCATGTTCTTGAAGTCCATGTTGCCGCCGACGTTCAGCTGCATCGTGCGGTCGAGGACGACACCCCGGTCCTCGAAGAGCTTCGCCATCACCCGGTGGGTGATGGTGGCGCCGACCTGCGACTTGATGTCGTCGCCGACGATCGGGACGCCCGCCTCGGTGAACTTGTCCGCCCACTCCTTGGTGCCCGCGATGAAGACGGGAAGGGCGTTGACGAAACCGACCTTGGCGTCGATCGCGCACTGGGCGTAGAACTTCGCCGCGTCCTCGGAACCGACGGGCAGGTAGCAGACCAGAACGTCGACCTGCTTGTCCTTGAGGATCTGGACGACGTCGACCGGGGCCTCGGGGGACTCCTCGATGGTCTCGCGGTAGTACTTGCCCAGACCGTCGAGGGTGTGGCCGCGCTGCACCGTGGTGCCGGTGTTCGGCACGTCGCAGATCTTGATGGTGTTGTTCTCGCTGGCGCCGATGGCGTCCGCCAGGTCGAGACCGACCTTCTTGGCGTCCACGTCGAAGGCGGCCACGAACTCGACGTCCCGGACGTGGTAGTCCCCGAACTGGACGTGCATCAGACCCGGCACCTTGCCGGCCGGGTCGGCGTCCTTGTAGTACTCGACGCCCTGCACCAGCGAGGCGGCGCAGTTGCCCACGCCGACGATGGCTACGCGAACCGAACCCATTCCGGTTGCTCCCTGTGTGATTTCGGTATTCCGGATGAGACCCGCGGACCGCGGGTCTCAGTTGGCGGTGTCCTCGGACGGATCCGGCGGGGTGGCGGCCCCGGAGGCGGTGCCTCCGGAGGTCTCCGCGCTCCCACGCCGGGGCAGGCCGTCCTCGGACGCCGCGGTGTTCCGCCGCCGAGACGAGGAGTCGGGGGAGGAGCGTCGCTGATCCCGTCCCGCCCGCTCGCTCTCGATGAGCTCGTTCAGCCAGCGCACTTCGCGCTCCACGGACTCCATTCCGTGGCGCTGGAGCTCCAGCGTGTAGTCGTCGAGGCGTTCACGGGTGCGGGCGAGGGAGGCGCGCATCTTCTCCAGACGCTCCTCCAGCCGGCTGCGGCGGCCTTCCAGCACCCGCATCCGTACTTCGCGCTCCGTCTGCCCGAAGAAGGCGAACCGAGCCGCGAAGTGCTCGTCCTCCCAGCTGTCGGGGCCGGTGTGCGAGAGCAGCTCCTCGAAGTGCTCTTTCCCCTCCGCGGTCAGCCGGTAGACGATCTTGGCGCGACGCCCTGAGAGCGGAGCGGCCAGGGCGTCGTCGGTGGCGCTTCCCGGTTCCTCGATCAACCAGCCGTTGGCGACCAGCGTCTTGAGGCAGGGGTACAGGGTCCCGTAACTGAAGGCCCGGAAGATCCCCAAGGAGGTATTGAGCCGTTTCCGCAGCTCGTACCCGTGCATCGGGGCTTCACGGAGGAGGCCGAGTACGGCGAACTCAAGAATTCCCGAGCGCCTGCTCACCCCGGCCTCCCTTCATGTCGCCCCGAGTCTTATCTCGTGCTGATGTATCGAGTCGATACATCAGCACGATAGGGCGGTGAGGCGCCGGCGACAAGGGGGGCCATGGTGAACGGGATCACATCGCCAATTCGTCATGGTCAACTTGCCTGATATGGGGTGAACTTCAGGATCAGGAAGGTTTTGTACGTGCGTAGTCTGTGCGGATGCAGACACCGGGAACCACCTGACGGTCTCAGTCGTCATCGCCGTGGATGCAGTGCGGACGAGCCCCTCGTGTGGCCGGTCCGTGTCCATGTCGGGGGGACCGGAAGTCAAATGCCGTTTCCAGGCGTTTCGCCTGCCCGAGGAGTAATCGTTCGATGAGCGAGCACCGTCGCAAACCGCCGCAGCCCCAAGGTGGCGGACGGGCGGCTGCCAGGCGCGCAGCCCCGCAGCCATCCGACCACCGCGCGGCACCCACCGGGGAGAACGGGCCGTTCTCCCCTGCCGCCTCCCATGGTGAGGAGCGGCCCTACGGGGGCCGAGCCGAGGCCAGGCGGGCCGCGAAGCGCGGCGGCCGCCGCCGCGGGGAACCCGACGCCGCCGGTGGCGGCGGACGGGGAGGCCGCGGCGGTCGCCGGGGCGGCGGTGCGGGGCACCACGACCACGGCGGCGGCCCCCGCAAGCGGCGGCTGGTCGACTATCCGCGGTACGACAAGGACGGCTGGCGCCGCTGGCTGCCCTCGTGGAAGCTGGTCAGCGGGATCACGCTGGGGTTCCTGGGCGTGATGATGGGCGCCGCGGCGCTGGCGTACGCCTGGGTGGACGTCCCCGACCCCCGCAAGGCGGCCGAGGCCGAGAACAACGTCTACTTCTGGGCCGACGGCACCCAGATGGCCGCGACCGGCGGTGAGGTCAACCGGCAGAACGTCGGGATCGAGCAGATCCCGGACCATATGCAGAACGCCGTGAAGTCCGCGGAGAACAAGACCTTCGACGACGACTCCGGCATCGACCCCAAGGGCATCAGCCGGGCCCTGGTGAACATGGCCAAGGGCCAGCAGACCCAGGGCGGCTCGACGATCACCCAGCAGTATGTGAAGAACGCCATGCTCGGTGACCAGTCCCAGACCATCAGCCGGAAGTTCAAGGAACTGTTCATCTCGATCAAGGTCGGCAACCAGATCGAGAAGCCGCAGATCATGGCCGGCTATCTGAACACCTCGTACTTCGGGCGCAACGCCTACGGGATCCAGGCGGCGGCGCGGACGTATCTCGACACGGACGCCTCGAAGCTGACCGTCGCCGAGTCCGCGTTTCTGACCACCCTGCTCAAGGGCGCGACCTACTACGACCCGGCGGGGGCCACCGACCTGGACCCGGCGGCGACCCGGGAGGCCAACCTGAAGCGGGTGACCGACCGCTGGAACTGGGTCCTCGACGAGATGGTCAAGGACGGCCACCTCGACGCCGCGGAGCGGAAGAACCTGAAGTTCCCCGATGTCGAGCCGCCCTCCAAGCAGGCCAAGCTCGGTGGGCAGGTCGGCTATCTGGTCGACCTGGCCAAGGCCAACTTCCTCGCCAACAACAAGGACATCTCGGTCACCGATCTCTCCCTCGGCGGCTACCAGATCCACACGACCTTCGACAAGAAGCTGGTCAAGGATCTGGAAGCGTCCGTCAAGAAGGTCTACGACAAGAACATCGACCCGGAGAAGCGTCCCAAGACCGATACGAACGTCCAGTTCGGCGGCGCCTCGGTGGAGCCCGGGACCGGTGCGATCCGCGCGATCTACGGCGGGGCCGACGCGACCAAGCACTTCACCAACAACTCCGACAACACCGGCGCCCAGGTCGGGTCGACCTTCAAGCCGTACGTGCTGGCCGCCGCGATGACGGACGGCGTCCGCGACCCCGGCGGCCCCAAGGATCAGCCGCAGTCCCAGCGCACCAGGCTCGACCCCGACCGGGCGATCTACAACGGCAAGAACAAGCTCAAGATCAAGAACTACGACGGTTCGATCTGGCGCAACGAGCAGGGCAACGAGTGGCTCCAGGTCAACGACGGCGACACGGACTACGAGAACATCAATCTGCGGGAAGCCATGATCGACTCGGCGAACAGCCCGTTCGTCCAGCTCGGTATGGATATCGGCATCCCGCAGGTCCGTGAGGCTGCCGTCAAGGCCGGCCTGCTGGAGAGCTCCCTCGACAAGGGCAATGTCCCCTCGTTCTCGATCGGTATCTCCACTCCGAGCGCCATCCGGATGGCCAGCTCGTACGGCACCTTCGCCGCCGAGGGCAAGCAGCGCGACCCGTACTCGGTCGACCATGTGAAGAAGAACGGCCGCGTGATCTACCAGCACGAGGACGACCCGCAGACCGCCTTCCCGCCGAACGTCGCCAACAACGTCACGGACATCCTCGTCGACGTCGTCGAGAAGGGCACCGGCAAGAACGCCAGGCTCCCCGGCCGTGATGTGGCGGGCAAGACCGGTACGACGGACGGCAACAGGTCGGCGTGGTTCGTCGGCTACACCCCGCAGCTGTCGACCGCGATCGATATGTACCGGCTCGACGACAACGAGAAGAACACCAAGCGCGAGTTCGAGAAGATGTTCGGCACCGGTGGCCAGGACAAGATCCACGGCTCGTCGTTCCCGTCCGATATCTTCGCCGACTTCATGGGCAAGGCCATGAAGGGCAAGAAGGTGCTCGAGTTCACGGCTCCGGGCCCGGTCGGCGAGGCGTACTGGGGCGGTGGCGCCTCCAGCCCGCCGCCGTCGAAGTCGAAGGAGCCCTCGGACGACGAGACGACGAAGAAGCCGTCCGAGGACGAGTCCACCTCCGACAAGCCCGAGTCCCCCGCCTCCAGCGGAAGCTCCCCCGACGCGTCCGCCTCCTGCAACCCGTGGGAGGACTGGACCTGCGGCACCAATAACGGTGGCGACAACGAGGGCGCCAACGGCAACGGAGCGAATGGAGCCAACGGCGCCAACGGCAACGGGGCCAATGGAGCCAACGGCGCCAACGGCAACGGGGCCAATGGAGCCAACGGTGGCGCGGGCGGCAACGCGGCCAACGGCGGCAATGGAGCCAACGGCGCCAACAACAACGGCGGCAACGGCAACAACAACGGTGGCGCGGACAACGGCGCGGTGATCGCGGGCCGGGAGGAGTAGCGCCCGGCGCGCCCGCGCCCGTACCCCCGTATCGCACGAGGGCCGAGGCATCCGGCGGCGCGGTCCGTGTCCCGTACACGGCCGCCCCCCGGATCCCTCGGCCCTCGTGGCGTACCACGGCCGTACGGCAGGATGTGCACCATGCCCAGCGCAGAAGAGACGACCGTGCCCCGGGAGGGGCCGCAGACGACGAGCCGCGACCGGTACGACGACCGGCCCGACGTCCGTCCCACCCGGCGCGACCCGGTCGCGGCGGCCGGCAGCGAGCTGATCGGCGGACCGGCGGGCCGCTGGGCCCTGCGGGTCCGCAGCGGCTATCTCACGCCCGTACGCGTGGTCGCGCTGACCGCCATCGGGATGTTCGCGCTGGGCATGGCGCAGAAGATGCCCTGTTACGAATGGGCGTGGTTCCGGGGCGCCAGCTCCCAGTACACCCACGCCTGCTACTCCGACATCCCGCACCTCTTCGTGGGCCGCGGCTTCTCGGACGGGCTGACCCCGTACTTCGACCGGCTCCCCGGGGACATGGAGTATCTGGAGTACCCGGTACTGACCGGGCTCTTCATGCAGATCGCGGCCTGGCTCACGCCCGACGGCGGATCGCTCCAGGAACAGCAGCAGCTGTACTGGATGGCCAACTCCCTGATGCTGATGATCTGCGCCGTGATCATCGCGGTCTGCGTCTCCCGGACCCACCGGCGCCGCCCCTGGGACGCCCTCCTGGTCGCGCTGGCGCCCGCCTTCGCCCTCAACGCCACCATCAACTGGGATCTGCTGGCGGTGGCCCTCACGGCCGCCGCGATGCTGATGTGGTCCCGGAACAGGCCACTGGCCTTCGGCGTACTGATCGGCCTGGCGACGGCGGCCAAGCTCTACGCGCTCTTCCTGCTCGGCCCCCTGCTGGTGCTCTGCTGGCGGGCCGGGAGATGGCGGGAGTACGGCACCGCGGTCCTGGGTGCCGCGGCCTCCTGGCTCGTGGTCAACCTCTATGTGATGTACGAGGCGCCCGAGGGGTGGAAGAAGTTCTACACCTTCAACCAGGAACGGGACATCGACTTCGGCTCCTTCTGGATGATCCTCGTCCAGCGGTTCGACGTCCTGATCACCCCCGATGAGGTCAACCGCTACTCCCTGATGCTGGCGGTGGTGGGCTGCGCCGGAATCGGCTGGCTGATCCTCGCCGCGCCCCGCAGGCCGCGGTTCGCCCAGGTCGCCTTCCTGGTCGTCGCGGTGTTCATCGTGACCAACAAGGTCTACTCACCGCAGTACGTCCTGTGGCTCATTCCGCTCGCCGTGCTGGCGCGGCCGCGCTGGCGGGACTTCCTGATCTGGCAGGCGTGCGAGGCGGCCTACTTCGTCGGCATCTGGATGTACCTCGCCTACACCACCAGCGGCGACGCCCGGCAGGGGCTGCCACCGGAGGGGTACCACCTGGCGATCGCCCTGCATCTGCTGGGGACGCTCTACCTCTGCGCGGTGGTCGTCCGGGACATCCTGCGGCCGGAGCGGGACGTCGTACGCCAGGACGGGACGGACGACCCGTCGGGCGGTGTGCTCGACCGGGCGGACGATGTCTTCGTCCTCGGGCGTACGGAGGCGTACGAGGAGGCGCACGGCGAGCCGGAGGGCGCGAAGGTGCGGTGGGGGGCGTACGGGGACGGGTCCGCAACGACGGAGCGCCCCGGGCGTCACGAGGACGCGCCGGAGCGCTCGGACGGTGTGTAGACCGCCGGTGGTCAGCCGTGGTCAGCCGTGGTCGACGAGACGGTCGAACTGGGTCGTGGTGTGGCGCAGATGCGCCACCAGCTCGTCACCGACCCGCGGCTCCTGCGCGTCCGACGGCACGAAGAGGATCGACACCTGCATGTGCGGCGGCTCGGCGAACCAGCGCTGCTTGCCCGCCCAGACGAACGGCGACAGATTGCGGTTGACGGTCGCGAGACCGGCCCGCGCCACGCCCTTGGCCCGCGGCATCATGCCGTGCAGCGCCTTGGGCGCCTCCAGGCCGACTCCGTGGGACGTACCTCCGGCGACGACGACGAGCCAGCCGTCGGACGCCACCTTCTGCTGGCGGTAGCCGAACCGGTCGCCCTTGGCGACCGTGGTCACGTCGAGGACGGAGCCGCGGTACTCGGTGGAGTCGTGGTCGCCGAGCCAGAGCCGGGTCCCGATCCGGGCCCGGAACCGGGTCTGCGGGAACTGCTGGCGCAGCCGGGCCAGTTCCTCGGCGCGCAGATGGCTGACGAACATCGTGTGCAGCGGCAGCCGGGCGGCCCGCAGCCGGTCCATCCAGCCGATGACCTCCTCGACGGCGTCGGAGCCGTCGGTGCGGTCGAGCGGCAGATGGATCGCGAAGCCCTCCAGCCGGACGTCGTCGATGGCGGTCGTCAGCCGGGCCAGGTCCTGCTCGGAGACGCCGTGGCGCTTCATGGTGCTCATGCACTCGATGACGACCCGGGCGCCGACCAGGGCGTGTACGCCGTCGACGGAGGAGACGGAGCGGATCACCCGGTCCGGCAGCGGGACGGGCTCCTCGCCCCGGCGGAAGGGGGTGAGGACGAGCAGATCGCCGCTGAACCAGTCCTTGATCCGGGCCGCTTCGTAGGTCGTGCCGACGGCGAGCATGTCGGAGCCGAAGCGGATCGCCTCCTCGGCCAGCCGCTCGTGGCCGAAGCCGTAGCCGTTGCCCTTGCAGACCGGGACGAGGCCGGGGAACTGATCGGTCACGGACTTCTGGTGCGCCCGCCAGCGATTGGTGTCGACGTACAGGGAGAGCGCCATGGCCGGCCCGGAACCTTTCTGGTGGCTGCGGTGTATGGAAGACAGGGAAGACAGGGACGAGAACGGGGAAAGCGTGCGGAATCTACGAGGTTACGGGGTGGTGGCCGCCGGGGCGGGAGCAGCCCGGGCCCGGCGGCGTCCGGGCCGGGGTCAGCGGCGCGACATATACATGTCGAGGGCCTTGTGCAGCAGCTTGTTCAGCGGGAAGTCCCACTCGCCGACGTACTCGACGGCCTCGCCGCCGGTGCCGACCTTGAACTGGATCAGACCGAAGAGATGGTCGGTCTCGTCCAGGGAGTCGCTGATACCGCGCAGGTCGTAGACGGTGGCGCCCATGGCGTAGGCGTCGCGGAGCATCCGCCACTGCATCGCGTTGGAGGGCCTGACCTCACGGCCGATGTTGTCGGACGCGCCGTAGGAGTACCAGACGTGGCCGCCGACGACGAGCATCGTGGCCGCGGAGAGGTTGACGCCGTTGTGGCGGGCGAAATAGAGCCGCATGCGGTTGGGGTCCTCGTTGTTGAGGACGGTCCACATCCGCTGGAAGTACGAGAGGGGGCGCGGGCGGAAGCGGTCCCGGATCGCGGTGATCTCGTAGAGGCGCTGCCACTCCTCGAGGTCGTAGTAGCCGCCCTGGACCACCTCGACCCCGGCCTTCTCGGCCTTCTTGATGTTCCGGCGCCACAGCTGGTTGAAGCCCTTGAGGACATCGTCGAGGGAGCGGTTGGCCAGGGGCACCTGGTAGACGTAGCGGGGCTGGACGTCGCCGAACCCGGCGCCGCCGTCCTCACCCTGCTGCCAGCCCATCTTCCGCAGCCGGTCGGCGACCTCGAAGGCGCGCGGCTCGATATGGGTGGCCTCGACGTCCCGCAGCCGCTTGACGTCCGGGTCCTGGATGCCGGACTTGATCGCGGGGGCGTCCCAGCGGCGGATCACCACCGGGGGACCCATCTTCACGGAGAAGGCGCCCTGCTGCTTGAGGTGGGCGAGCATCGGCTGGAGCCAGTCGTCCAGATTGGGGGCGTACCAGTTGATCACCGGGCCCTCGGGGAGATATGCGAGATACCGCTTGATCTTGGGCAGCTGGCGGTAGAGGACCAGCCCGGCGCCGACGAGCTGGCCGTGCTTGTCGAACCAGCCCAGGTTCTCCGAGCGCCACTCGGTCTTCACGTCCGACCACGCGGGGACCTGGCAGTGGCTTGCCGACGGCAGGGACTGGATGTACGCCAGATGCTGCTCTCGGCTGATGGTCCTCAGTGTCAGGCTCATATGGGGCGCTCCTCGGCAGGTGTGTCCCCATGGGTCAGGGGCTCCGGCTCTCGCGCCGAAAGCCTACTGGGCGGGGGCAGTGCCCCGAATGGCCGCGTTCGATCCCGCTGTTCGCCGTGGCCCCGGCCCCGCCGATCACCTTGTCGATCACCCTGCCGATCACCCGCAGGTCATCCGCCGACGAGATCCGCCGACGAGGTCCGCCGGCCCCTCGGAGGGGCCGGCGGACCAGTGGCCGTCGTCCCGGGGTCAGCCGATGACCCCGCCGAAGAGACCGCCGTGGGCCAGGCCGAGGTAGAAGCCCGCCGCCGACGCCCCGAGACCGAGGATCAGGATGAAGCGCTCTCGGGTCGTCACCGAGATGAACTGTCCGTAGCCACCCGTGAGGATGCCGATCAGACCGGCCCACGAGCTGAGGAGATGGAGCCCCGGGAACCAGGACGACACAAAGGCGAGGACGCCGAGGACCAGCGTCGTCCCGGCCAGGGTGTCCTGAAGGGGATGGGGTTTGCCGTCCGTGGCGAAGAGGGACGTCTGTCGTCGCGCTGCCTGGGCCATCTGGCACCTCCTGGCGTTGCCGCGCGCGGCGCACGGTAGTGCCGCGCACACCCGATGTGTACAGATTGCGCCCGACGGGCACCGGATTTCAACCGGAAGGGTCCGGGCGGGTACTCTGTACGGTCTGCACCGGTGTCTGCCCAGGCCACGGGCCGATCCCGCCGAGTAGGCCGGTGAATGTCAGTGGGCCCTGCTTTACTCGACACCGTTGCATCACGCATCACGACCCTCCTGCCACGGAACGACCGTGGCCGCTGAGTCCAAAGGAGGTGGGTTCCACATGCGTCACTACGAGGTGATGGTCATCCTCGACCCCGATCTGGAGGAGCGCGCTGTCGCCCCCCTGATCGAGAACTTCCTCTCCGTCGTCCGTGAGGGCAACGGAAAGGTCGAGAAGGTCGACACCTGGGGCCGTCGTCGTCTCTCGTACGAGATCAAGAAGAAGCCCGAGGGCATCTACTCGGTCATCGACCTGCAGGCCGAGCCTGCGGTCGTCAAGGAGCTCGACCGCCAGATGAACCTGAACGAGTCGGTCCTCCGGACCAAGGTCCTCCGTCCCGAGACCCACTGAGCATCCGCTCAGAGGTCATCGGGTTCGAGTAGCAGCAAGCAGCCAAGCAATCCCCGCCGAGAGGTTCACCCATGGCAGGCGAGACCGTCATCACGGTCGTCGGCAATCTCGTCGACGACCCCGAGCTGCGCTTCACCAACTCCGGTGCGGCGGTCGCGAAGTTCCGTGTCGCGTCCACCCCGCGCACCTTCGATCGTCAGACCAATGAGTGGAAGGACGGCGAGAGCCTGTTCCTGACCTGCTCGGTCTGGCGGCAGGCGGCGGAGAACGTCGCCGAGTCGCTCCAGCGCGGCATGCGTGTCGTCGTGCAGGGCCGGCTCAAGCAGCGGTCGTACGAGGACCGCGAAGGTGTGAAGCGCACGGTCTTCGAGCTGGACGTCGAGGAAGTCGGCCCCAGCCTCAGGAGCGCCACGGCCAAGGTCACCAAGACCGCCGGTCGCGGTGGTCAGGGTGGCGGTGGCGGCTTCGGCGGCGGTCAGCAGGGTGGTGGCGGCAACTGGGGCTCCGGTCCCGGCGGCCAGCAGGGCGGCGGGGCTCCCGCCGAGGACCCCTGGGCCACCGCTGCGCCGTCCGGTGGACAGCAGCAGCAGGGTGGAGGCGGCGGAGGCGGCTGGGGCGGAAGCTCCGGCGGTTCCGGCGGCTCCTCCGGTGGCGGCTACTCGGACGAGCCCCCCTTCTAGGCCCTCTCCGGGCCCCGGGGTGGTTCGTTATCCCCACTTCTTGATCACACAGGAGAAACACCATGGCGAAGCCGCCTGTGCGCAAGCCTAAGAAGAAGGTCTGCGCATTCTGCAAGGACAAGACCGTTTACGTGGACTACAAGGACACGAACATGCTGCGGAAGTACATTTCCGACCGCGGCAAGATCCGTGCCCGCCGCGTGACCGGCAACTGCACACAGCACCAGCGTGACGTCGCCACGGCCGTGAAGAACAGCCGTGAGATGGCGCTGCTGCCCTACACGTCCACCGCGCGATAAGGGAAGGGTGACAGCGATATGAAGATCATCCTCACCCAGGAGGTCTCCGGCCTCGGTGCCGCGGGCGACGTCGTCGAGGTCAAGGACGGATACGCTCGCAACTACCTGGTCCCGCGCGGTTTCGCGATCCGCTGGACCAAGGGCGGCGAGAAGGACGTGGCGCAGATCCGCCGCGCCCGCAAGATCCACGAGATCGCGACGATCGAGCAGGCCAACGAGGTCAAGGCGAAGCTGGAGGCCGTCAAGGTCCGTCTGGCCGTTCGCTCCGGCGACGCCGGCCGCCTCTTCGGCTCCGTGACCCCGGCCGACGTGGCCGTGGCGATCAAGACCGCCGGTGGCCCGGAGGTCGACAAGCGTCGGGTCGAGCTCGGTGCGCCGATCAAGACCCTGGGCTCGCACCAGATCTCGGTGCGTCTGCACCCCGAGGTCGACGCCAAGCTCGGTATCGAGGTCGTCGCCGCCTGACGGCAGCTGACGACTGAGTAGGCGAAGGGCCGTATCCCTCGGATACGGCCCTTCGTGCTGTCCGGTGGCGTCCGGCATCGGTGACCCGAGGTGATCGACCGGTCACCGTTTCACGTGAAACACCCTCTTCCGCCGCCGGTCGAGTGCGCGCTCGCGACGGTGACCCCCGCGGCGGTCGGTCAGCGGGTGGCGCCGGTGACGATCCAGCGGCCCGAGCGGGTCCGGGGCCAGAGCGTGACGAGCCGTACGGTCATCATCAGCGTCATGGCCCACCAGAGGGCCGTCAGACCGCCGCCCAGGGCGGGGATCAACAGGGCCACCGGGGCGAAGAGCGCCAGGGTGGCCACCATGGCCCAGGCGAGATAGGGGCCGTCGCCCGCGCCCATCAGGACGCCGTCGAGGACATAGACGACCCCGGCGATCGGCTGGGTGACGGCGACCACCAGGAGGGCGGGCAGCAGGGCGTCGTGGACGGCCGGGTCGCTGCTGAACAGCGGCAGGAACAGCGGGCTGCTGACGACCAGCAGCAGTCCGAGGGTCACTCCCGCGGCGATGCCCCAGTGCACCATCCGGCGGCAGGCCTCACGGGCGCCCTCGGTATCGCCCGCCCCCAGATAGCGGCCGATGATGGCCTGGCCCGCTATCGCGATGGCGTCGAGGGCGAAGGCCATCAGGCTCCACAGGGAGAGCGCGATCTGATGGGCGGCTATGTCGGTGTCCCCGAGCCGGGCGGCGACCGCGGTGGCGATCATCAGCACGGCGCGCAGGGAGAGCGTACGGATCAGCAGGGGGACCCCGGCCCGGGCGCTGGCGCGTATCCCGGCGGCGTCGGGACGGAGGGACGCCCGGTGCTTCCGGGCCCCCCGCACCACGACCACGAGATAGGCGGCGGCCATGCCGTACTGGGCGATGACGGTGCCCCAGGCGGATCCGGCGATACCGAATCCGGCGCCGTAGACGAGCAGGAGGTTCAGTACGCCGTTGGCGGTGAAGCCGCCGATGGCGACATAGAGCGGGGTGCGGGTGTCCTGGAGCCCGCGCAGTACGCCGGTGGCGGCCAGCACGATCAGCATCGCCGGGATGCCGATGGCGGAGATCCTCAGATAGGTGACGGCATACGGGCCCGCGGTGTCGGAGGCGCCGAAGGCATCGACGACCCAGGGGGCGAACGGCAGGGTGACGGCGACCACCGCGATGCCGAGGAGAACGGCGAGCCAGATGCCGTCCATGCCCTGGCGGATGGCCCCGGGGAGATCGCCCGCGCCGACCCGGCGGGCGACGGCCGCCGTGGTCGCGTAGGCGAGGAAGACGAAGACGCTGACGGCCGTCAGCAGCAGGGCGGCGGCGATGCCGAGACCGGCCAGCTGCGGGGTGCCGAGATGGCCGACGATCGCGCTGTCGACGATGACGAAGAGGGGCTCGGCGACCAGGGCGCCGAAGGCGGGGACGGCGAGTGCGACGATCTCTCGGTCGTGGCGCCGCCGTCGTGCTTTCGGTGACACGGGGGCCTGGGTCATCGGGCTAGGTTAATCGTCCACAGGTAATAGACGCAACTCTTCTGTGATCCTTACCTATGCGGAGGGTGACGGTCGGCGGCCGGGTTGTTTGTTCCGTTCGTGCTCCAGTCGGGAAATTTTTTCTCCCCCACAGCCGGTGGATGGGAAAAGTGCAGGTCAGGTCCTGTGTGTAAGTCGGGTGCCAAGGTTGTCCACAGCACTGTCCCCCGCTCCGTGCACAGGTTCCGGCGGGTTCTCCACAGCATCTGGCCGCTCATCCACATGGCCTGTGGATAACCAGATTGGCTGACGGTGGCGAGCGGCCTAACGTGGACCGTCGCTCGACGCGCCGGAAGCCGGGTCGGGCCACTCGATTTGTCAGTGCTGTGCCGTAGAAAGAAGGGGCACGGCGAGGTCCGCTGCGCGGACGGGAGGAAGGTGGCCCGGGTGAGCATTTCCGAGCCCTTGGACGACCCGTGGGCGGCCGACGGAATCCCCGGCGACCGTCTGCCCGTCTCCCGTTCCCGCCGCGACGACCGCGGGGGTGACCGCCGCGGCGGCCGGGAGGACCAGCACGACCGCGGAAGGGACGGCGGCGGCTGGGACGGCGGCGGCGGCGGGGGCTTCGAGCGGGTACCGCCGCAGGACCTCGACGCCGAGCAGTCGGTCCTCGGCGGCATGCTTCTCTCCAAGGACGCCATCGCCGACGTCGTGGAGATCATCAAGGGCCACGACTTCTACCGGCCCGCCCACGAGACCGTCTACACCGCGATCCTCGACCTGTACGCCAAGGGCGAGCCCGCGGACCCGATCACCGTGGCGGCCGAGCTGGTCAAACGGGGCGAGATCACCCGGGTCGGCGGCGCTTCCTATCTGCACACCCTGGTCCAGTCGGTCCCGACCGCCGCCAACGCCTCGTACTACGCCGAGATCGTCCACGAGCGGGCGGTACTGCGCCGGCTGGTGGAGGCCGGCACCAAGATCACCCAGATGGGATACGCGGCGGACGGGGACGTCGACGAGATCGTCAACTCCGCCCAGGCGGAGATCTACGCCGTCACCGAGCAGCGGACGAGCGAGGACTATCTCCCCCTCGGCGACATCATGGAGGGCGCGCTCGACGAGATCGAGGCGATCGGCTCCCGCAGCGGGGAGATGACCGGGGTACCGACCGGATTCACCGACTTCGACTCGCTGACGAACGGGCTGCACCCCGGGCAGATGATCGTCATCGCGGCCCGTCCCGCGATGGGCAAGGCCCTCGCCCTGGACACCCCGCTGCCCACGCCCGACGGCTGGACGACGATGGGCGGGGTACGGGTCGGCGATCTGCTGCTCGCCCACGACGGCACCCCGAACCGGGTGGTCGCCGCGACCGGGGTGATGACCGGGCGGCCCTGTTACGAGATCACCTTCGACGACGGTACGACCGTCGTCGCGGACGCCGAACACCAGTGGGTCACGGAGACGTGCGCCTCCCCGGGTACCGCGCCCGGCGCGGGAACCGGGGCCGGTCCGGCCGTCAGGACGACCCGGGAGATCGCCGGGACGCTGCTCCGCCCGGGCGCGGAGACGTCCCCCGCGGAGAGCTCCGCAGCCGGGAGCCCGACCGCCGTACGGGGGTTCAACCACAGCGTCCTCAACACCGCTCCCCTCGACCTCCCCGGCCGCGACCTCCCCGTGGAGCCCCGCACCCTCGGCGCCCGGCTCGGTGCCGGTCACGGCGGGCGCGTACCCCGGGAGTATCTGCGGGGGTCCGTCGCACAGCGCCGCGCGCTGCTGGCGGGGCTGCTGGACACCGCAGGCACGGCGGCCACGGACACCGCTTCCGCGGAGGTCGCCGTCGCCGACCGCGAACTCGCCGAGGACGTCCGCGAGCTGGTGGTGGGTCTCGGCTACCGCTGCGGCCCGCCGGCCCGGCGGCCCGGGGACTCCGCCGGGGCGTCTCCGGTCCCGTACGTCATCGCCTTCACCACGGACGACACCGGGTTCCGGCGCTTCATCACGGATGTGCGCGAGGTGCCGAGCGTGCCGGTGCGCTGTGTGCAGGTCGAGAACCCCGCGCACCTCTATCTGGCCACCCGTTCCATGGTGCCGACGCACAACAGCACCCTGGCGCTGGACTTCGCCCGCGCCGCCTCGATCAAGAACAACCTGCCGAGCGTCATCTTCTCCCTGGAGATGGGGCGCAACGAGATCGCCATGCGACTGCTGTCGGCGGAGGCCCGGGTGGCGCTCCACCACATGCGCTCCGGCACGATGACCGACGACGACTGGACCCGGCTCGCCCGCCGGATGCCGGATGTCTCCCAGGCGCCGCTCTACATCGACGACTCCCCCAATCTGTCGATGATGGAGATCCGCGCGAAGTGCCGCCGGCTCAAGCAGCGCAACGATCTGAGGCTGGTCGTCATCGACTACCTCCAGCTGATGCAGTCCGGCGGCTCCAAACGCGCCGAGAGCCGCCAGCAGGAGGTCTCCGACATGTCCCGAAACCTCAAGCTGCTGGCGAAGGAGCTGGAGGTCCCGGTGATCGCGCTCTCCCAGCTGAACCGAGGCCCCGAACAGCGCACCGACAAGAAGCCGATGGTCTCCGACCTCCGTGAGTCCGGCTCCATCGAGCAGGACGCCGACATGGTGATCCTGCTGCACCGGGAGGACGCCTACGAGAAGGAGTCCCCCCGGGCGGGCGAGGCCGACCTGATCGTCGCCAAGCACCGTAACGGCCCCACGGCGACGATCACCGTCGCTTTCCAGGGCCACTACTCGCGCTTCGTGGACATGGCCCAGACCTGACGCGCGAGTGCGGGTTCTCAAATCCCGTGTCGAGAGTGGACCACTCCTGGTCCGGGCGGAACGCGGTAGGCCCATGACGCTCACTCCCCTGGGGAAGAAGGTGCTCAAGGCCATTCGAAAGATGCAGGACAACACGATGCCCTGAGACGCGGGATGATCATGACGGGTCGACAATGCGTCGGAACACCCCGTCGAACTCGCCGGATGCCACGAGCCCGGCAATCACGCGCACCATGCTGCCGATGCCGGGATTCCGCACGATCAGCCCGTCCGCGCAGAAGAAGCACTGCCCGGAGACCGCCTCTCCGCTCGCCTCCCAGCTCCGCATGAGCCGATCCACTTCGGCGAGAGTGAAGATCGTGGAACTCCAGCGCGACCCGTCGGCAAGATGAACCTCGGCATCGACGTTGCAGACCTCTTCGATCGCCTCGTCCGGTTCCACGAGGAAGAACACCTGGAAGCCGGCGGCCCGAACCCGGTAGTAGGGAGCCTCCCAGTCGGCATCAGAAGCCCGACCCTCGGACGCCGGGCCCGCCTGTTGCGGCATCGGCGCCGTCACTGAAGCTCCTCACCCGGAGGTATGAAGGCGTCGGCGCTGTCGGCGTCCTCCACATGCCCCTGAGCATCGTTTGATTGAAGTATCGGAGTTGCATGGCGTCATGATCCCGGAGGGCCGGCGACCTGCTCGACCTCCGTGTCGTGGAAGCCGTGGTTATCAAGAAACCGGCAGGCCGGTGATATTGATGTCAAAGACCCGACGGACTGTGGAAGCGGACCCAGACATTCCGGTAGGGCTCACGGAGCTTGTGGCCGACCGGCGGGCAGCCGGGCCGGCGTTACTGCCACAGATCCGTCAGAAGCACCCGCACATCTCCAGTGAGTGGAGCCGCGACTGGCTCCCCAAGCAGGGGAGGCCGCCGAGTAGGCGGGAGAGAGTGCGGTCAGTGGATTGCTGCTTTTCTACGCTGGTGTACGCATTCACTCGTCGGGGGACTCCGTTGCCAGCGGGATACCGCACCGCCAGCAGTCGTTCGCGTGGTCGTCCTGGCAGACGTAGCCGATGGCGCCATCCACGCACCATTCGGCGGCCTCCTCGGAAAGCAGGTCGGGCCCGGCAAGGAGCAGCCGACGAAATTCCGCGGTGTCCGCAATGTCGGCCGGCCGGTTGGTGAACCACTCGTTGAACCAAGGCTTGTCCTGGTATATGTGCCAGTGCGCATTCTCCCGGTCGTTGACAGCCGTAAGGAACCGATCGACGATGCGCCCCCAACTCGGTGCTCCGAACCAGCCGTTGTCGGACACACAGAAGGATTCGATCAGGGTTCGCAGGCCGAACTCCTTCTCGTGAAGGCAGTACCCTCGCCCCCATGAGATCGCGGCCTGTGCCATCCCCGCGATTTCTACGCGCGGATCAACCTCGTGTGCCGGGTCGTCAGGGTTGTGGCAGGCCAGCCCGAGCTCGAGTACGGACTGCCCGGTCGGTAGAACCCGGGACGGGTTGACGATCGCGAGACCGAGACCGATCCAGTCGACATGGTCGAACGACAGCATCGAGCGCACGAGTCGGGTGGTTGCCGTGTTGATCCGCATCATTGTGCCGTCGTGGAGCGGACTCTTCCCGGCATGCCAGTTCTCGACGGGTGTGTTGCGCCACACGGCGAGCGTGATGCGGGTGGCAGCGAGCCACAGCAGGGCGTCGTCGTCGAGGTGCCCGAACCGCTTGGCACACTCCTGGGCGCCGTAGGTGATCAACTCTTCCGGTTTCGGCCACCTGTGGCTGTCGGGCCCTTCAGGCCCTTCAGGCGCGTACTCGTAGTCGTCGGCGTACTCGTCGAGGATTGCGCTCAACTCGGCTGCGCTGTAAGCCTCGCTGTACTCGGAGCTGTCCGGCTCTTCGACGGTGTACATGTCGTGGTCCCAGGAGACGTACACGTCGCCCCAGAGCACGACGTCATCGCACTCGCCGGCGTTGTCCGTCACAACCGGCCTGATGGTGATCGGGGCAGTGCGCCCGTCGGTTCGCTCGCCGTCCTTCTCGGCGGCCCATGCGGTGATGACCCCGAGCGGCTTCGGAAGGAGAGGACCGACCTCGGTGATGCTGAATGGCTCGTCGTCGTCATCGGTGTCGAACCGGCTGTTGACGAACGCGACCGCCTCGGAGGGCGTGCTGACGATGGACTGGCTACCACTCTCGTTGTCAACTACACGCCACAACGCCCTGTTCTTCACGGTGCTCTCCGATCGCGGTGAGTGCACCCGGGGCGGGTGCGATGCGCCGGGTCGCTCGGCACTGACACCAACTTATGGGCTGATCAACCCATCCGTAATCCCGAAGGTGCTTGTCGGCGATAACGTTCGGTACGTTCGCGTGCAACCTGCTTTTCGCGACCGCGGCGACACATCAGAGTCCAACGGCGCAGGAGGCGAAGATGACGCTGAACGAGAAGGGTTCCCGGCGCATAACCGTTGACGGGATCGAGTACCGCTGGCGGATCCGCAGAAAGCCCTCCTACATGCAGGGACTCTGCTGGACACCGATGACCTACGCCGTCGAAGCGGCCAGCGACAGCCAGCCGGGCACGACCTTGATCGTCACCAGCGGCCAGGCCCATCCCAGCAACTGGGTGGGTGCCGAGGCAGTGCCCATCCGCCCAGCCCGGGTTGCTGCCAGCATCCGAGAAGCACGGGACCAAGGCTGGGAACCAACTAAGGCCGGATCTCCCTTCCAGCTCGACCGATCCGCAGGGTTCATCGCCCAGCTATGAGACAAAGCGAAGAAAAGCATCCCATCTCGGTCGAACTGCCGCAGAGGCTCCAGGCCTGGTTCGCCGAGCATGCGGAATCACGGGTGCGGTCCAGCAGTCGCCCGAGGACGGCCGAACCAAGAACAGCACCTGGATGACGCTCGAAAATGATGACTCCGTCGCCGTGCTCATCGTCTGGAGCAGCGGGGAAGCCGAGCTTGAGTTACGGGGACATGGCAACAGGCCAGGTCTGACGACAGCACCGGGATCTCTGCACCTTCCAGGACCTCCTCGACGCCATCGAAACCATCCACGAATGGATCCGCATAAAGGCGAGCCGTCCGTGGAAGGGTGCCTTCCGGCGAGTTCGAGAAAGCCTGGGCCGAGTTCCTTGACAGATTTCAACCCGCCCCCGCCGACCTCTCGGTGTTCCGAGGGCTTCTTGGCATCATCGCGACATGACCCCGACTCTTCCCCGCACCGTCCGAGCCGTCGACACCGCTCAGCTCCTGGACCTGGCCCTGGAGGCGGCCATGCATGGCTTCAGCCAGCGGCTCCCGGTCGACTGGCTACGGGAGCACCTCGCCGCAGAAGCGACGCACTACCTGTTCCCGACACTCGTGCAGCGGCTCACGCACCGTCCCGAGGTGCCGCTGCAGTGGAGGTGCCAGCAACTGTTGACCGTCAGCACCGGCGAGCAGATCTGGGGTCTCCTCGACGTCCTTCCCGACACCTTCGACAAGATCCCGGAGACCTTGGACACGGCGTCCAAGCAGGACATCGTGAACCGCATCGAGCAAGCAGTGAAGGTGCGGGAGTGGATGGAACGGACGGCCGCCGATGCAGGTTCATGAGGTCCGGCGCAGCCGGCTGGGCAGTCTGAGGAAATGACATCGATCTGAGACAGCCGCCTACCGACACGTCGTGAGACTGGAGGGGAACGTCCAGGTCAGAGCGTCGGCACATGACACCGAAAGTGAGAACCTACACGAGCCCGTGGGTTCTGAAGCCGCTCAGCGCCTCGTCTCGTACCTGGTCAGGACCACACCGCCGGGAAACGTCCGCGTCTCCACCAGGTTCAGGTCCACCCGGCTGTCCAGCGCGGAGAAGAACGGCGTGCCGCCGCCCACCAGGACCGGATGGGTGGCGATCATGTACTCGTCGATCAGCCCGGCCCGCATGGCGGCCCCGGCGAGCGTCGCGCCGCCGATGTCCATCGCGCCGCCATCCTGGGCCTTGAGCCGGGTGATCTCGGCGACCGCGTCGCCGGTGACCAGGCGGGTGTTCCAGTCGACCTTGCCGGTCGTCGAGGAGAACACCACCTTCGACATGTCCCGCCAGCGGCGCGCGAACTCGATCTCCGCCGGAGTGGCGTCGGGCCGCTGGTCGCCGGTCGGCCAGTAGTCGCTCATCGTCTGCCACAGCCTGCGCCCGTACAGCGTCAGCTCGGTCGCCCGCAACTGGTCGGACCAGAACCGGAACAGCTCGTCGCTCGGCACGCTCCAGCCGATGTCGTCGCCGGGCGCGGCGATATAGCCGTCCAGACTCAGGTTCATGCCGTAGATCAGTCTCCGCATGCCGTCGGCCTTCCACGAGTCGGTCTCATACGTACGGACCGGCGCGGCGCGGGAAACTCATCGGTGCGCCCTGCGGAGCAGCCCGTATACCGCGAGACAGCCCGGCACACCCGGTCTAGGCTCGGCGGATGACTTTGGAATGGGAGCAGGTAATCGTCGATTCGGCGGATCCGGTGGCCTTGGGGCAGTGGTGGGCCGACGCGCTCGGCTGGGTCGTGGTCGACTCCTCCGCCGACGAGTTCGAGATCCGGCAGGAGCCGGACCGTCTGCCGGGGCTGCTCTTCGTCCGGGTCGAGGCCGGAAAGACGGTGAAGAACCGGCTGCACCTCGACTTCAGGCCCGACGACCAGGACGCCGAGGTGGCTCGTCTGGTGGCTCTCGGCGCCCGGCGTGCCGATATCGGCCAGGGCGGCCAGTCGTGGGTCGTCATGGCGGACCCCGAGGAGAACGAGTTCTGCGTCCTCGGCCGGCGGCACCCGTAGCAGGCGGAACCCCGGTGGTGCGGGAGGCCGGGGGCGGGGGCGGGTTGACCCTGACGCAGGGGCAGCCTTCCAGCATGGTCCGTATGACGACGACAACCAGTGCGATCCATGCGATCGAGGCCCGCGGGTTGCGCAAGGCGTACGGCGGCCGCGAGGTGATCGCCGGGATCGACCTGACCGTCCCCGCGGGCACCGTCTACGCCCTGCTCGGACCCAACGGCGCGGGCAAGACCTCCACGGTCAGGATCCTGTCCACCCTGCTCCCGGCGGACGCCGGTGAGGCCCGCGTCGCCGGGTACGACATCCGCCGGGAAGCCGACCGGGTCCGTGCCTCGATCGGGGTGACCGGGCAGTTCTCCGCCGTGGACGGGGTGCTCACCGGGCGGGAGAATCTGCGGCTGATGGCGGATCTCGCCCGCCTCGGCCGGACCACCGCCGCGGCGGTGGTGGAGCGGCTGCTGGAACGGTTCGACCTGGCCGAGGCGGCCGGACGCCGCGCCGCGACGTACTCCGGCGGTATGCGAAGGCGGCTGGATCTGGCGATGACCCTGGTCTCCGGGCCTCGGCTGATCTTCCTCGACGAACCGACCACCGGTCTCGACCCGCGCAGCCGCCGCGCGCTGTGGGACATCGTCCGCGAACTGGTGGCGGAAGGCAGCACCGTCTTCCTGACCACCCAGTATCTGGAGGAGGCCGACCGGCTCGCCGACCGGATCGGCGTGCTCGACGGAGGCGGACTCGTCGCCGAGGGCACCGCGGCCGAGCTGAAGCGGCTCGTGCCCGGCGGCCGGATCGAGCTACGGGCCGCCGACGGCGAGCGGGTGGCCGAACTCGCGCGCCGCTGGCCCGGGGCGACCCCGAACCCCGCGACGCTCACCGTGACACTGCCGCACGACGGCAGCGTCGGCGGGCTGCGACGACTGCTGGGCGGTCTCGACGACACCGCGGTCACCGGGCTCGCCGTCCACACCCCGGATCTCGACGAGGTGTTCCTCGCCCTCACGGGCCGATCCGCCGGAGAGGCGAACCGCGCCGGCCCGGCGGGTCGGGGCGCCGGGGAGGTGTCCCGATGAGCGCCGTCGGCATCGCCGTGCGGGACGCGACGACCATGCTGCGCCGCAATCTGCGGCATATGGTCCGGTACCCCTCGATGACCGTGATGCTGATCGGGCAGCCGCTGCTCTTCCTGCTGCTCTTCGTCTACGTCTTCGGTGGCACCATGGGCGCCGGGCTGCCCGGCGCGCCGGCGGGCGGCCGCGGCGACTATCTGACCTACATCACTCCCGGGATCCTGATGATGACGGTCGCCAGCGTCTCCATCGGCACCGCCGTGCTGGTCGCCAACGATATGACCGACGGGATCATCGACCGGTTCCGCACGATGGACATCACCAGAAGTTCGGTGCTCACCGGCCATGTCCTCGGGGCGATGATCCAGACCGCGCACGCGCTGGCGGTGGTCCTCGTGGTGGCGTTTCTGCTCGGTCTGCGGACCGCCGCGTCGGCCGCCCAATGGCTGGCCCTGGCCGGGCTGCTCGCGCTGCTGTCCCTGGCGCTGACCTGGTTCACCGTGGCCCTGGGGCTGGCCAGCCCGGATCCGGAGACCGCGAGCAATCTGCCGATGGTCTTCGTGGTCCTGCCGTTCGTGGGTAGCGGGTTCGTCCCGGTGGATTCGATGCCCGCGGGACTGCGGACCTTCGCCGAACACCAGCCGTTCACCCCGGTGATGGACGCCTTCCGCGGTCTGCTGGCCGGATCGCCGGACGGCGGGGACGCGCTCCTGGCGGTCGTCTGGTGCCTGGTGATCGGCGGCACGGGTCTGTTGTGGGCCCGCTGTCTCTACCGGACGCGCGCGTCGCGCTGAGGCCCCCGGGACACCGTGGGCACGACCCGGGAGACTGAGCGCATGCTGACCATCGGCGAACTGGCGTCGTACGCGGGCGTGACGGTGCGGACCGTACGGCACTACCACGCCAAGGGCCTGCTCCCGGAGCCGGAGCGGGACCACTCCGGCTATCGCCGATACGGCGGCGGGGCCGTCGTCGAGCTGATCAGGATCCGTACGCTGGCCGGGGCGGGGGTGCCGCTGGCGCGGGTACGGGAGCTGCTCTCCGCCGGTGAGGCGGAGTTCACGGCGGCGATCGCCGATATCGACCGGCGGCTGCTGGCCGAGATCCGGGAACGGCGGCGGCACCGGGAGCGGATCGCCCGGCTCGCCGCCGGGGACCGGCTGACCCTGCCGCCGGAGGTCGTCGGCTTCCTCGACCGGCTGCGGGAGCTGGGGGTCGACGAACGGATCGTCCGGATGGAGCGCGACGGCTGGATCCCGCTGGTCGCCCGTGCGCCGCAGCGGATCCCTCGGCTGGTGGCCCGTAAACGCGCCCAGCTCGACGAACCGCGGGTCCGCGACTTCTATCTCACCCTGGGCCGGGCCCTCGACCGCGCCGACGACGATCCGTCCCTGGTACGGCTGGCGGACGAGCTGGCCGACTATCTGACGCGGACGGCCGACGAGCGGGGTGAAGAGTATGTCGACGACGCCGATATCGAGCCGCCTGTCGCGGCGTTGATGGACACGCTGGCCTTCGACACCGCGCCACCGGCCCGCCGGCTGGCCGGCCTGCTGCGCGAGCGCGGCTGGTCCGGCTGGACCCGGCTGGAGCGCGTGGCACCGGTACGGAGCCGTCCGGGACCCTCTCCGCAGGGCCGGTGACGGCGCGTCGGCCGAGGCACGCCCCGAAGGCCGGACGAAGTCCTCGTCCGGGGTCGCTCGTGCGGTCTCCCGGGCGGTGGGGCCGTCAGGTCCAGGTGGTCTCGTAGTACCGCACCCGGTGGTCCTCGCCCACCAGGCGCATCCCGGCGGCCGTCATCACCTGCTGGGAGGCGATGTTGGCGTGGTCGGCGTCGCCCTTGACGCGGCTGATCCCGATGGCACGTGCATGGGCGAGGACCGCCCGCAGCGCCTCGGTGGCATAGCCCCGGCCACGGGCCGATGGGATCAGGCCGTAGCCGACGGTCGCACCGCCGGTCTCGTCGGCCGGCCCGTGGAAGTCGACCCCGCCGATGGCCCGCCCGTCGGACCGGAGCCGTATCTCGAAGGCACCGGGATGCGGGGAGCCGGGGGTCGCCCGGGTATGCGTCGCAAGGAAACGGCGGGCCGCCGCACGGTCGTCGTCCATCGGATAGCCGGGCCCCCACGGAGCGTCGGCGGCCGGGACACCCTCGGCCAACCGCCCCGCCTCGTCGGGGGTGAGAGGGTGGAGGACGAGCCGCTCGGTCACGAGATCGTTCATGGACATGAGTTAGCACGGCCGGGGGCCGGGACGCATCAGGGAATCAAGTCGGGGTCGTATCGGGGGTAACTCGGTGCCGCGCGCGGAGCGGTCTGGGGTAGACCTTGGAACCATGATCTCTTCATCTCCGGCGGAACGTCTGCTGCCGACCACCGAAAGGTCCTTGCTGCGCACCCTGGCCGTGGCCCAGTCGGAGGGCCGCGCGCCCTCCTTCTCCGCAGCGGTCGCCCGCGACGGGGGCGTCGTCTGGAGCGCCACCAGGCCCGGCCCGGCCGACGGCGGCCCGGCCGCCGATACGCAGTACCGCATCGGCTCGATCACCAAGACTTTTACGGCCGTTCTGGTACTGCGGCTCCGGGACGAGGGCTTGCTGGACCTCGGCGATCCGGTGGCGAAGCATCTGCCCGTCCCGGAGCTGGGCGAGGCGACCATCGTCCAGCTCCTCGCCCATACGGCGGGCCTGGCGGCCGAGACCCCCGGCCCCTGGTGGGAGCGGACCCCCGCCGAACTCCGTCCGGGCCTGGCGGAGGTACTGGGCGACGAGCCGTTCCGGCACCCCGTCGGACGCCGCTTCCACTACTCCAACCCCGGCTATACGGTGCTCGGATCCCTGGTCGCCGCGATCCGCGGGCAGAGCTGGGCCGATATGGTGCGGACCGAGATCCTTCAGCCCCTGGGCCTCGACCGGACGAGTGTGGGGCCGCAGGCTCCCTACGCGGAGGGCTGGGCCGTCCACCCCCACGCCGACGCGCTGCTCCCCGAACCCGTCGAGGACCTCGGACTGATGGCCCCGGCGGGGCAGATGTGGTCGACCGCCGGGGACCTCTGCCGGTTCGGCTCGTTCCTCGCCATGGGCGACGACCGGGTTCTGAGCGCCGCGACCGTACAGGAGATGGCGACCCCGGCGGCCCCGCTGGAGGCCGGGGAGTGGGAGGGCACCTACGGTCTCGGCGTCCAGCTGGTGAACGGCCAGGGCCGGACCCTGATCGGGCACGGCGGTTCCCTGCCCGGCTATCTCGCCGCCCTCTGGGTGAGCCCGGCGGACGGGGTGGCGGCGGCGGCCCTGGCCAATGCCACCGCGGGGCCTCAGCCGTGGATGGTCGCCGCCCAGTTGCTGGGGACGGTGGCCGAGGCCGAGCCGGGGATCCCGCCGGCCTGGCGCCCGCTGCCCGAGGTGGATCCGGAGCTGCTGGCGCTCACCGGGAGCTGGTACTGGGGACCCCGGGCGCATGTCGTACGGCTCCTCCCCGATCGCGGATTGTCGCTCGCACCGGTCGACGGGCCGGGTCGGGGGGCGTACTTCCGGGCGGAGGGAGACGGTTCGTGGACCGGTCTGAACGGCTACTACGCGGGGGAGACCTTGCGGGTGGTCCGCCGGGAGGACGGTTCGGTCCGGCATCTCGACCTCGGGTCGTTCGTCTTCACCCGGGAGCCCTACGAGCCGGACGCGGGAGTGCCGGGCGGAGTCGACCCCGGCGGCTGGCGGGGGACGCCCTGACGGAACGCGCGCTCGGCGGTTCCCCGGCCGTCGGCCATGAGACGGCCAGGGTCGTCGTTTCACGTGAAACGACGACCCCGCGTCGTACGGGTCCGTCCTCCGGTGCCGTCAGAGGGCCAGCTTGAAACCCAGATGGGTGGCCTCGAAGCCCAGCCGCTCATAGAAGCGGTGGGCGTCCTTGCGGGAGACGTCCGAGGTCAGCTGAACCATCCGGCAGTCCTGGCGGCGGGATTCCGCGACGGCCCACTCGATGAGAAGGCTGCCCAGTCCGCCGCCGCGCTCATCGGTGTGGATCCGTACCCCTTCGATGATCGACCGGGTGGCGCCCTGCCTGGAGAGCCCGGGGACGACGGTGAGCTGAAGCGTCCCCACGACCCGCCGGTCGCGGACGGCCACCATCAGATGCTGCTGGGGGTCTCCGGCCAGCCGTTCGAAGGCGGCCAGATACGGGGTGAGATCGTCCGGGGTCTCACGCAGGGCGCCCAGGGGATCGTCGGCGAGCATCGCCACGACGGCCGGGATGTCGTCCGCAGTGGCGCGGCGTATCTCAAGATCGGTCATGACGGCAGGCTAGGGCGTTTCTCTCGGATCATCTGATCGTTGGTTGATGTGTGTCGTTGACTGACGCGCAGTGGGCGCGGATCGAGCCGTTGCTGCCGGACCGG
>NZ_JBHYZV010000064.1:0-46829 GCF_042753905.1 Streptomyces sp. NPDC059248
GCTCCGGCACCCCCCGGGTGTTCTTCGGCCCGCGGGCCGGTGGTGGGCTTGTCGCGCAGTTCCCCGCGCCCCTAAAAAGCCTCCACCCGGGCCGGGGCGTTCAGCCGGAGTTCTTGGGGGCGCGAGGAACTGCGCGAACAACCACAGGCGGTCCGCAGGCCGAATACACGCGTGGGCGCCGGGCGCGTCCGGTCTCGGGGCCCGGGCCCGGAGCGTCCGGCGTCCGCAGGTGTTCTTCGGCCCGCGGGCCGGTGGTGGGCTTGTCGCGCAGTTCCCCGCGCCCCTAAAAGCCTCCACCTCCCGCGGCGGGAGGCGGGTGTCAACGGGAGGCGAGGGGGGTTCTGGGGTGGGACTTCGTGGTGGGGGTGCAGTCGTAGTGGTTCGGGGCGTAACCCCCGGGGCCGCCCAGGAGCACGCCGCCGCCCTCGGCCGCCGCGCGGCTCTCCGCGAGGGTGCAGACCAGCTGTGACAGGGCCTCGGGCGCCAGGTCCTCCGGCTGGCGGCTCAGGCGGTAGGTGCCCTCGGGGTCGCCGTCCTGGCCCGCGGAGACCGTCAGCGGGCCGCGGACGTACGTCTGGAAGCCCGCCTCCCGCTCCGTCTGCGACGGCTCCTTCTGGAGTTCGGCGACGAGCGCCCGCGCCACCGGGAGCGCGGCCTCCTCCACCGGCCCGGACGGCTTCGCGGACGGTCCCGCCGAGCGGTCGACCGCGACCAGTTCGGACGCGCAGAGCAGATAGATCCGTACCGGCTCGGACCGCGAAGGCTGGGCCTGCGGCCCGCCGTCCCCGTTCACCGCGCACGGCATCCGCGCGGGCGCGGTACCGCCGTCCACGGGGACCTGGGTGGGGCGGATCCCGCAGCCGCCGAGAAGCAGGGCGAGCGCCGCCGTACCCCATAGAACACGCAGCCGGCCCGTCCCGACCGCGACCGACCGTGTCACTCTCCGCCGTCCTCTCGGCCCACCGGGCCCGCCGTGCCGCCGCCGGGACCCTCGGGCCCCTCCGGCTCCTCATCCGACGGTTCGGTCGCCGCCAAGGGGTCCCTTGGCAGCCGCAGGACGAAGACCGCCCCGTCGCCGTCGGGCGAGTTCGCCGCCGTGATCGTGCCGCCGTGGATATGCGCGTTCTCCACCGCGATCGACAGCCCGAGCCCGCTCCCCTCCGACCTCGGCCGGGACGCGCTCGCCTTGTAGAAGCGGTCGAACACGTGCGGCAGGACCTCCTCGGGGATCCCCGGCCCGTGGTCCCGTACCTCGATCACCAGCTCGGCGCCGGTGCCGTCGGGGGAGACCGCGCCCGTCGCCGGGTCCACGGTCCTCACCGAGACCCGGACCGGCGAACCGCCGTGCTTGAGCGCGTTGCCGATCAGATTGGCCAGAATGACGTCGAGCCGCCGGGGGTCGAGCCGGGCCATGGTCCCGCGTTCGGCGTCGAGTTCGACCGCGTCCAGCCAGGCGCGGGCGTCGATGCACGCGGTGACCTGGTCGGCGACGTCCACCAGGTCGACGACGACCTTCACGGTGCCCGCGTCGAAGCGGGTCACCTCCATCAGGTTCTCCACCAGATCGCCCAGCCGGCGCGTCTCGGACACCACGAGGTTGACCGCGGGCGCGATCATCGGGTCGAGATTGTCGATCTCGTCCTCCAGGACCTCCGTGACGGCGGTCAGCGCGGTCAGCGGGGTCCGCAGCTCGTGCGACATATCGGCGACGAAGCGGCGGCTCGACTCCTCCCGCGCGCTCATGTCCGCGACCTTCTTCTCCAGCGACTCGGCGGTCTTGTTGAAGGTCCTGGCCAGTTCGGCGAGTTCGTCGGTGCCCGACACCCGCAGCCGGGTATCCAGCTTGCCCTCGCCGAGCCTGCGGGCGGCGTCGCCCAGTCTGCGTACCGGCTTGAGAACCGTCGTCGCGGCGGCCTGGGCCAGCAGCGCGGAGCCCACCAGGGCCAGCGCCGTGGCGATCCCCAGCGACCAGGCGAGGGTGTTGAGGTCCTTGCTCTCGGGCTCCAGCGACTTCAGCATGTAGCCCGTGGGACCGCCGTTGGCGACCCGGCTGCCGCCGACGAGGAACGGCTCGCCGTCGCGGACGATCCGCTGCCAGTACAGGTGGTACGGGGCGGAGTTGCCCGCACCCGTGGGCTGCCGCCGGTTCACCTGCTCCCGCAGTCCGTCCGGTACGTCGCCGAAGGCGAACTCGCCCAGATCGGATGCGCCCACCACCGGCGCGCCCCCCTCGCCCTCGCCGATCAGCAGCACGCTGTAGCCGTCCCGGCCGTGGCTCATCTGTTCGGCGGTGCGCTGGAGTTCGGTCTGCGAGGGGTGCAGCGGCAGCGACGCGGCCCGGCTCTGCAACTGGGCCCGGAAGTCGTCGATCGTGGTCTTCTGCGTACGGCTCAGCACGGCCTCGCGGTTGAGCCAGTACGCGATCCCGGACGCCGAGACCGCGGCGGTCAGCGCGACCACGGCGAACACGACGAGCAGCCGCAACCGCAGACTGGTCCAGCGGAGACCGGCGACTATGGCACGCTTCGCGGCACCGGTCACCGCGCCGTCCCTCCGGTCACTGGGGAACGTCCAGCCGGTAGCCCACACCGCGGACCGTGCGGATCAGCGTCGGCGACGAGGGAATGTCCTCCACCTTCGCCCGCAGCCGCTGGACACACGCGTCGACCAGCCGGGAGTCCCCGAGATAGTCGTGCTCCCACACCAGCCGCAGCAACTGCTGCCTGGACAGGGCCTGTCCGGGCCGCCGGCTCAGCTCCAGCAGCAGCCGGAGTTCGGTGGGGGTGAGCTGGAGGTCCTGCCCGTTCTTGGTCACGGTCATCGCCGAACGGTCGATCACCAGGGAACCGAAGGTCGCCGAATCCGTGGACTCCCTCTCACCGCGCCGCAGCACGGCCCGGATCCGGGCGTCCAGCACCCGGCCCTGGACGGGCTTGACGACATAGTCGTCGGCGCCGGACTCCAGCCCCACCACCACATCGATGTCATCGCTGCGCGCGGTCAGCAGGATGATCGGCAACTGGTCGGTACGGCGGATCCGGCGGCACACCTCGAAGCCGTCGATCCCGGGCAGCATCACATCCAGCACGATCAGGTCGGGCCGCTGCTCCCGGAGGAGTTTCAGGCCGTCCTCGCCCGTCGCCGCAGTGGCCACTCGGTGGCCCTGGCGCGTCAGGGAGAGTTCGAGGGCCGTGCGGATGGCGTCGTCGTCCTCGATCAGCAACAGGAAAGGCACGGGGGCCATTCTGGCCCATGCCGGTCCCGGAGTTCGACCGGCACCGCGTCCGGGCGGGCCCCGGGACCCGTACCGGCCCCTGTGACAGTGCTGTGACAGTCGACGGACACCGCGATGAAACAGCCTGGGCAAGCTTGTGCCCATCGGACGGAAGCCCGAGGAAACGAACCAGCACCACTGACTCCAAGACGACGGGGGGCGCGAGGATGAAGACGGCACTGCACGGAGCCATCGCCAGCGCAGTGACCACGCGCCTGCACGACGTCCACGTCAGGTCCGGTGAGAAGGTCTCCGGCGCCGTGAGCGGGCGGGGGTGCGCTCGCGGCGCCGGAGTACGGCACAAGCCGCCGTACATGACGGTGGTGGACACCGTGATGACGGTGACGGACACCGCGCCGGTCGAGGTGCCGCGTCAGGCCGAGGCCCCGAAGGCGGCGGCCCCGAAGCCGCCGGCCCCGGCCGCGGGATCGATCTCCGAGGCGGAGTTCACGGCGTACGTCCAGGAGCGGCGCTCCGCCCTCTACGCCACCGCGTACCACCTGACCGGTGACCGCTTCGAGGCGGAGGACCTGCTGCAGAGCGCGCTGTTCTCCACCTACCGGGCGTGGGACCGGATCAGCGACAAGGCGGCGGTCGGGGGCTACCTCCGCCGCACGATGACCAATCTCCACATCAGCGCCTGGCGGCGCCGCAAGCTCAACGAGTACCCCACGGAGGAGCTGCCGGAGACGGCGAGCGACACCGACGCGATGCGGGGTACCGAGCTGCGGGCCGTGCTGTGGCAGGCGCTGACCAGGCTCCCCGAACTCCAGCGGACGATGCTGGTCCTCCGGTACTACGAGGGCCGTACCGACCCCGAGATCGCGGACATCCTGGACATCAGTGTCGGCACGGTGAAGTCGAGCATCTGGCGGTCCCTGCGCAGGCTGCGGGACGACCAGGCGCTGAGCTTCGGCCGTGACGAGGAGGAGTCCTTCGGCGAGCTGGTGGCCTGAGGGCGGGGGGAAACACGGGGGAAAAGGGGGGACCGCCCGGCCGGGGGGCCGTGGCGGTTCGAGTGGGGGGCATGAGGCCGGGGGGCCTCATGGTGTGAGGAAGGAAACGGGGACCGGGGCGTCACGGGGGAGCCCCTGCGGAGCGGGATCGGACAGGCCGGGGGGTCTTGTCCGGTCCCGCTTCGTGTTGTCCGTTCCTCTTCTTCCTGCCCGTTCTTCTTGCCCGCCTTCTCGTTGTGCGCCGGGGCCCTGTACAGGTCGCTACGCGCGTAGATATGCTCTTGTGGTGACCATGCCCCGAATCCACCCCGCCCTCGCCGACGTCACCGCGTCCGACCAGGCGCTCCGCAGATTCCTGCACGGGCTGCCCGGTGTCGATCCCGTCGGGCTCGAAGCGCGCGCCGCCGCCCTCGGGACCCGGTCGATCAAGACGACGGCCAAGGCGTACGCCATCGACCTGGCCATCTCGATGATCGATCTGACGACCCTGGAGGGCGCGGACACCCCGGGCAAGGTCCGGGCGCTGGCCGCCAAGGCCGTCCGTCCGGATCCGACGGACCGGGAGACCCCCTCGACCGCCGCCGTCTGTGTCTATCCGGACCTGGTGGCCACCGCGAAGGCGGCGCTGGGCGGCGCCGATGTCAAGGTCGCGTCCGTCGCCACCGCGTTCCCCGCGGGCCGGGCCGCCCTCGACGTCAAGCTGGCGGACGTCCGGGACGCCGTCGCTGCCGGGGCCGACGAGATCGACATGGTCATCGACCGGGGCGCCTTCCTCTCGGGCCGCTATCTGAAGGTCTTCGAGGAGATCGTCGCCGTCAAGGAGGCGTCGGGTGCCGCCCGGCTGAAGGTGATCTTCGAGACCGGTGAGCTGTCCACGTACGACAACATCCGGCGGGCCTCCTGGCTCGGGATGATCGCGGGCGCGGACTTCATCAAGACCTCGACCGGCAAGGTCGCGGTCAACGCCACCCCGGCGAACACGCTGCTGATGCTGGAGGCGGTCCGCGACTTCCGGGAGCGGACCGGGACGCAGATCGGGGTGAAGCCCGCGGGCGGCATCCGGTCCACCAAGGACGCGCTGAAGTTCCTGGTGCTGGTGAACGAGACCGCGGGGCCCGACTGGCTGGACCCCCACTGGTTCCGCTTCGGCGCCTCCAGTCTGCTCAACGATCTGCTGATGCAGCGCCAGAAGCTGGCGACCGGCCGCTACTCCGGCCCCGACTACGTAACGGTGGACTGAGCCCGATGACCAATCCCTTCAGCTACGCGCCGGCTCCCGAGTCCCGGGCGGTCGTCGACATCGCGCCCTCGTACGGCCTCTTCATCGACGGCGAGTTCACCGAGGGCTCCGGCGAGGACCGCAACAAGACCCTCTCCCCGGCGACCGAGGAGGTGCTCGCCGAGTACGTCCAGGCCAATGAGGAGGACGTCGACCGTGCGGTGCGCGCCGCCCGCAAGGCGTTCGAGAAGTGGTCGGCGCTGCCGGGCGCCGAGCGCGCCAAGTACCTCTTCCGGATCGCCCGGATCATCCAGGAACGCAGCCGTGAGCTGGCCGTTCTGGAGACCCTCGACAACGGCAAGCCGATCCGGGAGACCAGGGACGCCGATCTGCCGCTGGTCGCCGCGCACTTCTTCTACTACGCGGGCTGGGCGGACAAGCTCGGCCACGCGGGCTTCGGCCCCGAGCCGAGGCCGCTGGGCGTCGCGGGCCAGGTCATCCCGTGGAACTTCCCGCTGCTGATGCTGGCGTGGAAGGTCGCCCCGGCGCTGGCCACCGGCAACACGGTCGTCCTCAAGCCCGCCGAGACCACCCCGCTCTCCGCGCTGTTCTTCGCCGACATCTGCCGTCAGGCGGGGCTGCCGAAGGGCGTCGTCAACATCGTCACCGGCGACGGGCGTACGGGCGCGGCGCTGGTCGGCCACCCCGGAATCGACAAGGTCGCCTTCACCGGCTCCACCGCCGTCGGCAAGGCCATCGCCCGGCAGGTCGCCGGGACCTCCAAGCGGGTCACGCTGGAGCTGGGCGGCAAGGGCGCGAACATCGTCTTCGACGACGCCCCGATCGACCAGGCCGTCGAGGGCATCGTGAACGGCATCTTCTTCAACCAGGGCCAGGTCTGCTGCGCGGGTTCCCGGCTGCTGGTCCAGGAGTCGGTCGAGGAGGAGCTGCTGGACGCGCTGAAGCGCCGGCTCGGCACGCTCAGGCTCGGCGACCCGCTGGACAAGAACACCGACATCGGCGCGATCAACTCGGCGGAGCAGCTTGCCCGGATCACGGCCCTGGCGCGGACCGGCGAGGCGGAGGGCGCCGAGCGGTGGACCGCGCCGTGCGAGCTGCCGTCGGCCGGCTACTGGTTCGCCCCCACCCTCTTCACCGGGGTCACCCAGGCGCATACGGTCGCCCGGGACGAGATCTTCGGCCCGGTGCTGTCGGTGCTGACGTTCCGTACCCCCGACGAGGCCGTCGCCAAGGCCAACAACAGCCAGTACGGCCTGTCGGCGGGCATCTGGACGGAGAAGGGCTCGCGCATCCTCGCGGTCGCGAACAAGCTCCGGGCCGGGGTCGTCTGGGCCAACACCTTCAACAAGTTCGACCCGACCTCGCCCTTCGGCGGCTTCAAGGAGTCGGGCTTCGGCCGCGAGGGCGGTCGCCACGGCCTGGAGGCTTACCTCGATGTCTGACCGTCTCAGCGTTTTCAAGACCTACAAGCTGTACGTCGGGGGCAAGTTCCCCCGCTCCGAGAGCGGCCGGGTGTACGAGGTGACCGACGCAAAGGGCGTATGGCTGGCGAACGCGCCGCTCTCCTCCCGCAAGGACGCCAGGGACGCCGTGGTCGCGGCCCGCAAGGCGTTCGGCGGCTGGTCGGGGGCGACCGCCTACAACCGGGGCCAGATCCTCTACCGCGTCGCCGAGATGCTGGAGGGCCGCCGTGAGCAGTACGTCCGCGAGGTCGCGGACGCGGAGGGCCTGTCCAAGTCGAAGGCGGCGGCCGTCGTCGACGCGGCGATCGACCGCTGGGTCTGGTACGCGGGCTGGACCGACAAGGTCACCCAGGTCGTCGGCGGGGCGAACCCCGTCGCGGGCCCGTACTTCAACCTCTCCACGCCCGAGCCGACCGGTGTCGTCGCCGTCGTCGCGCCCCGGGATTCGTCCTTCCTGGGCCTGGTGTCGGTGATCGCCCCGGTGATCGCCACCGGCAATACGGCGGTCGTGGTGGCGAGCGAGAAGGCCCCGCTGCCCGCGCTCTCCCTGGGCGAGGTACTGGCCACGTCCGATCTGCCGGGCGGGGTGGTGAACATCCTCTCGGGCCGTACGGCCGAGCTGGCGGCGCCGCTCGCCGCGCACCAGGACGTCAACGCGATCGATCTGACCGGCGCGGAACCGGCGCTGGCGAAGGAGCTGGAGATCGCGGCGGCGGACAATGTGAAGCGGGTCCTGCGCCCGGCGCCGGTGGACTTCGCCGCGGACCCGGGGATGTCCCGGCTGACGGCGTTCCTGGAGACGAAGACGGTCTGGCACCCGACGGGGGCGCTGGGCGCCGCCGGCTCTTCGTACTGAGGCTCCGTCCCCACGGTGGGGAGGCCCTCCGCCCGTCGCCCGCGCGACCGGCGGAGGGCCTTCACCGCTGCCGGGCCGGGGCCCGGGTCCCGGGTTCTACAGGGGCAGGGCCTTGACCAGGTTGCCCACCAGGGGCAGGTCCTGGAGTGCGGCGCCGTCGGAGAGCGGGCCGGTCAGCAGATCCGTACCGATCGGCTTGAAGTCGGCGATCTGGGTGCCGACGCCGTTCGCCAGTGGGTCGACGCCGGTCTGCGCCAGCGGGTTGAGCTGGTGCTCCTTGAGGTACGCGAGACCGGTCACGGAGTTGGTGAGGGCGCCGGTCAGCCCGGCGCCCGGCCCGGTCAGGGCGCTGCCCAGGGCCTCCCCGTCGACGGGGAGGGTCGTCGGGGTCGCCTGGGCGGCGGTGCCCGTGCCGAGGGCCGCCGCCACCGCGGCGACGGTCAGCCCGGCGCCCACGGCGATCCGCCGGGCGGTGGTGGAGGTGGCGGTGTTCTGCGATGTCATATGAGGACCTTCGGTGGCTATGGGTGACGCTGTGAGTGCACAGGGTATTGGAGCGTGCGATTCCGGATCTACCGGCATCCCCGGTGGATCCCCTTCACGGGGCAATGCCTCACACTGGTGTTCCGTGACCGCCATCCCCGCCCAACCCGCTCCGGCCACCCGGGTCCTGCTGCTCGCGGGCCCCTCCGGCTCCGGAAAGTCGTCCCTCGCCGCCCGTACCGGGCTGCCCGTCCTGCGCCTCGACGACTTCTACAAGGAGGCCGGCGACCCCACCCTCCCGCTGGTGGAGGGCAGTACCGACATCGACTGGGACTCGCCCCGATCGTGGGACGCGGACGCGGCGGTGGCGGCGATCGAGGAGCTGTGCCGTACGGGACGTACCGCCGTCCCCGTGTACGACATCGCCACCAGCGCTCGCACCGGACACGACACGTTCAGCGTCGGCCGTACGCCCCTCTTCGTCGCCGAGGGCATCTTCGCCGCGGACGTCGTCGCACGCTGCCGGGAACTGGGCCTCCTCGCCGACGCGATCTGTCTGCGCGGCCGCCCCGGCACCACATTCCGCCGCCGGCTGCTGCGGGATCTGCGCGAGGGCCGCAAGTCCGTACCGTTCCTGCTGCGCCGCGGCTGGCGGCTGATGCGGGCGGAGCGGGGCATCGTGAGCCGCCAGGCCCGCCTGGGGGCGTACCCCTGCGGCCGGGACGAGGCCCTGGGCCGGGTCGCCGCCGCCGCGGCGGGCCGTCGCCGCGGGACACCGGAGCCGGCGCCCGGCCGGGGGCACGCGGTGCCGCCCGCGAGCGCCGCGCTCGGAGCGCGTACGGCAGAATCGGACGTATGAGCAAGCCCGAGACCCCCACGCCCGCCGAGCCCGTCTACGCCGAGCGCGTCTTCCGCTCCCCGGCGGGGATGGCCGGCGGGGTGCTGCTGCTGGCCCTGGCCGTCTGGCTGGGCGCCGACGCCGTCATCCGGGGCGCCGGTCTCACCCCGCTGTTCGCCATCGCGACCCTGCTGGTCGCGGCCCCGCTGGTGCTGGCGTTCACCCTGCGCCCCGCGGTCTTCGTCAACGACGACCGGATCCGGATCCGTAATCCGTTCCGGACGGTCACGGCCCCCTGGGGCCAGGTCGAGGAGGTCCGCTCCTCGTACTCCACGGAGATCGTCACCAAGGACGGCACCAAGTACCCCATGTGGGCGATCCCGGTCTCCCTCCGCCAGCGCAAGCGGGCCACCCGCCGGCAGCAGAAGCGCGACCGCGACGAGCGGGCGGGCCGCCAGGTGGACCGCAACCTCCCGACCCCCCTGGCCCAGGCGGACCGCACGGTCGGCGAACTCCGCGAGTTCATCACCTCCCGCGGCGCCGCCCCCGCGTCCCAGGGCGACGTGAAGGCGGTCTGGGCGTACGAACTCTTCGTCCCGCTGGCGGCGGGCGTGGTGATGTTCGTGATCCTCTTCGCGATCCGCTAGCCCGCCGCACCCCTGCGGGGCGGGCCAGGCCGAGGCTTTTAGGGGCGCGGGGAACTGCGCGACCGGCCCACCACGGTCCGAGGACCGGATACGGCGTACGGGAGCAGTACGCTCCCCGGCGCCGGAGGCGCGATCCGTCCTGCCACGGAAGCATGGACGCGGACTGCGGACCGTCCGTGGCCGGTCGCGCAGTTCCCCGCGCCCCTGACCACCCCCACCTCGCCCCGCAGGGACGCGGCGCCCCCAGGGCCTCCACCTGACCGCGGCCCCGCAGGGGGTCAGTGGGGGAAGCGGCGCGGGGGGCGCGGGATCGTCGTATCGCGGAATTCGGCGATACGGGAGTGGACCTGGCGCATCAGGTGGGTGTCCTCGATCCGGTCCAGATAGAGGCAGCGGGCCGCCAGGCCCGGGAGGTCGAAGGCGAAGTACAGGGCCATCAGCGGATTGATGAACAGCTCGCCGCCCCGGGTGCGCTCGGTGAACCGGACGTCTCCGAAGGAACCGCGGACCGCCGCCGCGATCGAACCGTTGACGATGCTGGGGCGCTCCGGCGTGTGGTCCTGGGCGTGGGTCACCGCGTCGAGGTAGAGCGCGCCTTCGAGGGTGGCGCGCGGGATCGAGAAGGCGCCGAGGTACGCGCCGTCGCGCTCCAGGGCGGCGATGTTCTCCAGCACCTGGACGTGGTTCACCCCGTGGTACGCGTCCACCCCGAAGCCGACCGAGACCACGAGTCTGGTCGGTATCCCGTCCAGCGGGGCGAGCGCCGCGACGCTGGTCAGATCCTCCTCCGGGGTGCCGAGCCCGGCCTCGTCGCCGCGCATCAGGATGTCCGTACCGCCGTCGACGAGCACCACCGCGTCGATGTCGTGCCGTTCCACCAGCGCCTGGTAGGCCTCGCGCAAGGGCCGTACCCCGGTCTGCGGGAAGGCGTACACGGTCGTCGTCGGGTAGTTGTGCAGCCGCAGCCACCGGGCCAGGGTCCGCTCCGGGAAGTAGCCCTGGTGCGGCGCCGAGTCGGGGCCGACCGCGGCCAGATCGGGGGCGACCCAGTCGTCCTGCGGCAGCCCGGCCAGGGCGCTGAACGACAGATTGGCGAGGTGGACGTCCTTGCCCTGGTGGAGGAGGGAGAGCGCGATCGGCAGCCCGGAGTAGATGTCGAAGCCGCCGCCCGCGCCCGCCACGAGGATCCGTTCGGCGCTGTCGAGTCGGGCGAAGAGCGGATTGGCGTGCAGGAAGGTCGTCATGGCGGCCATTGTGCGGAGCCGTACGGGGTCGGCGCCCGTGGATTATCGGATCACGGTGGCCCCGGCCAGACCAGGAGCATATAGGCGCTCAGCCAGGTCGACAGCAGGGTCGCCGACGCCAGGGTCACCAGGAGAGGGGCGCGTCGGGCGCGGGCGAGGGCGAGGGCGAGGGGGAGGAGCAGGGGGAACGCGGGGAGGAGGAAACGGGCCCGGGGGAAGTAGACCCCCGCACTGCCCAGCACCACCACCAGCATGAAGCCCGTGAAGACCAGCAGGACCGGTGGCTGGCGGTCCGCCAGGGACAGCACGTACATCACCACCGCGAGCACCAGACACGCCGAGACCGCCAGCACGAAGAGATGGGGGCGGGTCTCGTAGACCAGCTGCTGGCGGAGTTCCAGGAGCGTCGCCCGGCCGCCGTCCCACTCGTTCTTCCAGAGCCGCTGGACCGCGAAGTAGCCGTCCACCCGGCCCACCCGGGCCCCCACCCACCCCACGAACCCCAGCCACCCCACGGGGGCGAGGACCGCGCCGGTGAGCGCGAGGGTACGGGGCCGGCCCCGGGCGCGGCGGGCCGCGAGCAGGGCGGCCAGGGTGACCGCCGCCGCGAGCGCGACACCCGTGGGGCGGGTCAGGCCCGCCAGGGACGACAGCAGGCCCGCCGACACCCAGCGGCCCGTCAGCGCCGCGTACAGCGACCAGGCGCACAACGCCGTGAACAGGGACTCCGTATAGCCCATCCACTGCACGGCCCCGACCGGCAGCACTCCCCACAGGATCGTCAGCAGGGTGCCCACCCGGCGGCCGTGGAGCCGCTCCCCGACCGCGTACACCCCCCACGCGGCCAGGAACGAGCAGCCGACCGCGATCAGCAGCCCCACCGAGGCCCGGGAGCCCGGGGCGACGGCCGCGACCACCTTCACCAGCAGCGGATAGAGGGGGAAGAACGCCAGGTTGTTGGCGTTGACCCGGGTGCCGAGATCGTCGGCGTACCCGTGCTCGGCGATCCCGAGATACCAGCCCGAGTCCCACGACGTCGCCAGCGTCGGCCACACCCCGTGCCCCCTGGCGTGCGCCAGCCGGGCGAGGAACGCCAGCCCCACCAGCCGTACCAGCAGATACCCGGCGAGCGCGGGCGCCGCGGCCCGCAGCGACCGCAGGACGCGGTCCGCCCGGTGGCGGACCCGGGGCGATGACCCCCGGCGCGGCACGGGCGGCCGGCGGGAGGCGGGGACGTACGCGCGGACGGGAGACGCGGCGGGTGACAACGGCGGCTGCTCCTGGGGGCTCGGCGCGTGGAGGTTCGGCGCGCGCCCCGGCGGGCGCTACCCGGCCACCATTGCCCGGACCGCCGGGGGCCGGGGGCGGTCCACCGCCAGGGCACAACAGGAATCACCCGTGCGGGGCAGCACGGGTGATTCCTGTACGAAATATGTTCCCCCGGGACTTCGGCCGGAGGACTGGTGGACGGGTGGCTCAGATACCGGCCGCCGCCGCGAAGTCCCGCTTCAGCGCCGCGAGCAGCTCGTCCGCGCGGGTCCGCGCCGATGCCAGCTCCGACCGGTCGCCGACCGGGACCACGACCTCCAGATAGCACTTCAGCTTGGGCTCGGTACCGCTCGGGCGGACGATCACCCGGGCCCGGTAGTCGCCGTCGAGGTGGTAGCGCAGACCGTCCGTCGGCGGCAGGGCGGCACTGCCCTCGGCCAGGTCCTCCGCGCCGGTCACGGTCAGCCCCGCCAGTTCGGCCGGGGGAGCGGTCCGCAGCCGGGCCATCGCCGTCGCGATCACCCCGAGGTCCTCCACCCGGACGGCCAGCTGGTCGGTGGCGTGCAGACCGTGCTCCACCGCCAGGTCGTCCAGCAGATCGGTGAGCGTACGGCCCTCCTCCTTGAGGACGGACGCCAGCTCCGTGATCAGCAGCGCCGCTGTGATTCCGTCCTTCTCGCGGACGCCCTCCGGGTCGACGCAGTAGCCGAGCGCCTCCTCGTAGCCGTACCGAAGCCCCTCGACGCGGGCGATCCACTTGAAGCCCGTCAGCGTCTCCTCGTACGGCAGCCCGGCGGCCTCGGCGATCCGGCCCAGCAGGGACGACGAGACGATCGACTCGGCGAACACCCCGCGCGCGCCGGAGCGCACCAGATGCGCCGCGAGCAGCACCCCGACCTCGTCGCCGCGGAGCATCCGCCAGTCGCCGTCCCCGCCGTCGCGGTCGGGGACCGCGACGGCGCAGCGGTCGGCGTCCGGGTCGTTGGCGATCACCAGATCGGGCGCGGCGCGGCGGGCGGTCGCGAAGGAGAGGTCCATCGCGCCCGGCTCCTCCGGGTTGGGGAAGGCGACCGTGGGGAAGTCCGGGTCGGGCTCCGCCTGCTCGGCGACGAGCACGGGCGCGGGGAAGCCCGCACGGGCGAAGGCCGCCTCCAGCACCGGGCGGCCCACCCCGTGCATCGCCGTGTAGACGGTCGTGGCGGTCCGCGGCGAGCCGGGCGACAGGACGGCGTCGGTACGTGCCAGATACGCCGCCGTCACCTCGTCGCCGAGGGTCGTCCAGCCGGAGTCGGCGCGCGGGACGTCGGCCAGGTCCGCGATCGCGTCGATCTCCGCCGCGATCCCGGTGTCGGCGGGCGGCACGATCTGCGAGCCGTCGCCGAGGTAGACCTTGTAGCCGTTGTCGCGCGGCGGGTTGTGGGAGGCCGTGACCTCCACCCCGGCGACCGCGCCCAGATGCCGTATGGCGAAGGCGAGGACGGGCGTCGGCAGCGGACGGGGCAGCACGGCGGCCCGCAGCCCGGCGCCGACCATCACCGCGGCCGTGTCCAGGGCGAAGTCGGCCGACTTGTGGCGGGCGTCGTAGCCGATCACGACAAGACCGTCGCCCTCGCCCCGGCCCTGCAGATACGCGGCGAGCCCGGCGGCGGCCCGGATGACGACCGCGCGGTTCATCCGCATCGGCCCGGCGCCCAGCTCGCCCCGGAGCCCGGCGGTGCCGAACTGGAGCCGGCCGGCGAACCGCGCCGCCAGCTCGGCGGCGGGCTCGCCGCCCGCCGACGCGCCGTCGATCAGTTTCGCCAGCTCGTCCCGGGTATCGGGGTCGGGGTCCTCGGCGAGCCAGCGCTCGGCCCGCTCGATGAGGTCACGCGGAGCCAGGTCGTCGTCCTGTGCCTGCTGCACGGTCGGATTCGCCTCTCGTCGTGTCGCGTCGTGTTCTTCAGGTTCTTCAGGGGATCAGATCCGGGCCAGGACCCGGGTCAGCAGCTCGCCCATCCGCGCGGCGGAGTCCCGGCCGGCCTGGAGGACCTCCTCGTGGTTGAGGGGCTCGCCCGACATGCCCGCCGCCAGGTTGGTGACGAGGGAGATGCCCAACACCTCGGCGCCGGCCTCACGGGCCGCGATGGCCTCCAGAACCGTGGACATGCCGACCAGGTCGCCGCCGATCGTCCGGACCATGTTGATCTCGGCCGGGGTCTCGTAGTGCGGTCCGGTGACCTGGACGTACACGCCCTCCTCCAGGGACGCGTCGATCTCCTTGCACAGGGCGCGCAGCCGCGGCGAGTAGAGGTCCGTCAGATCGACGAAGTTCGCGCCGACGATGGGGGAGGTGGCGGTGAGGTTGATGTGGTCGCCGATGAGGACCGGCTGGCCGGGGCGCATGCCCTCGCGCAGTCCGCCGCAGCCGTTGGTCAGGACGACCGTCTTGCAGCCCGCGGCGACCGCGGTACGCACCCCGTGGGCGACGGCGGCGACGCCCCGGCCCTCGTAGTAGTGCGTACGGCCCAGGAAGACCAGGGCGCGCTTGTCTCCGATGCGGTACGAGCGGACCCGGCCGCCGTGCCCCTCGACGGCGGGCGGCGGGAAGCCCGGCAGCTCGGTGACCGGGAACTCGGCCTCGGGCGCGCCGAGCGCCTCGGCGGCCGGCGCCCAGCCGGAGCCCATCACGAGGGCGACGTCGTGGGACTCGGCCCCGGTCAGCTCGCGCAGCCGGGCGGCGGCGGCGTCCGCCAGGTCGTGGGGGGTGGCGGCAGCGCCGTCGAGGTCCGGATTCACATGTGCGTTCACGCGAATGAGGGTAGCCGCTGATTCCCTACGCGCGTAGATGACGGAGTCACGGACACCCGGATCGTTGTCTTGTCGTTTCCCACGAAGCACCGGGCGCCTCCCGCCGTGGGGTCCCGCGGGGCGCGGGGTCTCCTGCGCCTCAGTCGCCGGCGGGGCTGTGGTGGGGGTGGCCGTTGCTCCGGGGGTTTGCGCGGGCTGTTGTTCGGCGCGGGTGGGGCCGGTCGGCTCCGGGGTGACCTCCTCGCCGTCGGCGGTGCGCGGCTCCTTGGAAACGCTGACCGCTTCCGTACCGCCGACGGCTGCGGGGGCCACCCCACATCCACCCGACCACCGTCACCCCTACCTACCCCTGCCCCGAAGCCCGCCACGGGGGAGGTTTTCAGGGGCGCGAGGAACTGCGCGACAAGCCCCGGACGGCCTACACCCGACTAACGACCCCGCCCGGAGGGCCAAGCCTTCGCGAGGGCGATGAGAAGGGCATCCAGGGGCGCGGGGAACTGCGCGACCAGCCACAGACGGCCCGCACCCGGAAATCAACCCCGCCCGGAGGGCCAAGCGTCCTTGAGGGCGATGAGAAGGGCATCCAGGGGCGCGAGGAACTGCGCGAGCAACCACCCACCTGCCCGCGGCCCGAAGAGCACCTGTGGGCGCCGGACGGGTCCGGTCCTGGGGCCCGGGCCGGAGGGTCAGCAGGGGCGTTTGCGCAGCTCCATCACATAGTCGTGCGGCGCGCCCGCCGACTCGGCGGCGTCCGCGAGCTCGCCCAGATAGCGGGCCGACGGCAGCCCGCCCTCGTATCCGTTCAGGACGTACACCCAGGCCGGTTCCTCGCCGTCCAGGGTGTGGACCCTGATCCGCATCCGCCGGTAGATGTCGAGGCCGACGCCCTCCCAGCGGTCCAGGGAGTCCTCGTCCATGGGCGCGACGTCGTAGAGCGCGACGAAGACCTGGGAACGCGGCGCCTCCACGATCGTGGCCAGCGCGCCCTCCCAGCCCATCTGCTCGCCGCCGAAGGTCAGCCGCCAGCCGGTCAGCCAGCCCGTGCCGCGCAGTGGTGAGTGCGGAGCGCGGCGGCTCATCAGCCTCGCGTCGAGGTTGCCGGCGTACGCGGCGTAGAGCGACATGGGATCGAGGGTACGGGAGGGGCGCGGGTGGCCGCCTTTTCGGCGGTCACGCGGGGTGGGGCGGGGCGGGGGACGGCCCGGGGGCGGAGCAGGTTGATGCGTGCGGGACAATGGGGTACGTACTCCAGTCCGGCGGGACGCACGACGGGGCCCGCCGGGCGGGCACCGGCCCACCCACCCATCCGTACCCGGCAGCAACGAGAGCGCGAGGCGTAACCCCAGTGACCCGGATCGTGATCATCGGCGGCGGACCCGGCGGATACGAGGCGGCCCTGGCGGGCGCCCAACTCGGCGCGGAGGTGACCGTCGTCGACTGCGACGGCCTCGGCGGCGCGTCCGTCCTCACCGACTGCGTGCCCTCGAAGACCCTCATCGCGACCGCCGAGGTGATGACCACCTTCGACTCGTCGTACGAGGAACTCGGCATCATCATCGCCGACGACACCCCGCCCCTGGAGCAGGCCGCCCGGGTCACCGGTGTCGACCTCGGCAAGGTCAACCGGCGGGTGAAGCGGCTCGCGCTCGCCCAGTCCCACGACATCACCGCCTCCGTCACCCGGGCGGGCGCCCGGGTGCTGCGAGGCCGGGGCAAGCTGGAGGGCCGGCAGGCCGCGGACGGCTCCCGTACGGTCGTCGTCACCGCGGCGGACGGCACCGAGGAGCGGCTCACCGCCGACGCCGTACTGCTCGCCACCGGCGGCCACCCCCGGGAGATCCCCGACGCGCTCCCCGACGGCGAGCGGATCCTGAACTGGACCCAGGTCTACGACCTCGACGAACTCCCCGAGGAACTGATCGTCGTCGGCTCCGGCGTCACCGGCGCCGAGTTCGCGGGCGCCTACCAGGCGCTCGGCTCCCGGGTCACCCTGGTCTCCTCCCGCGACCGGGTCCTGCCGGGCGAGGACCCCGACGCGGCGGCCGTCCTGGAGGACGTCTTCCGGCGCCGCGGCATGAACGTCATGGCCCGCTCCCGCGCCGAGTCCGCCAAGCGCGTCGGCGACCGGGTGGAGGTCACCCTCGCGGACGGCCGGGTCATCTCCGGTACGCACTGCCTCATGGCGGTCGGCGCGATCCCGAACTCCGCGGGCATGGGCCTGGAGGAGGCGGGCGTACGGCTCAAGGACTCCGGCCACATCTGGACCGACAAGGTCTCCCGTACCTCCGCGCCCGGTGTGTACGCGGCCGGGGACGTCACGGGCGTGTTCGCGCTCGCGTCGGTGGCGGCCATGCAGGGCCGGATCGCGATGTACCACTTCCTCGGGGACGCGGTGCAGCCGCTGAACCTGAAGACCGTGTCGTCGAACGTCTTCACCGACCCCGAGATCGCGACCGTCGGCTACACCCAGGCCGATGTCGACGCCGGTCTGATCGACGCCCGGGTGGTGAAGCTCCCGCTGCTGCGGAACGCGCGGGCCAAGATGCAGGGCATCCGCGACGGCTTCGTCAAGATCTTCTGCCGGCCCGGGACGGGGATCGTCGTCGGCGGCTGCGTCGTGGCGCCCCGGGCGAGTGAACTGATCCATCCGATCTCGATCGCGGTCGACAACAATCTGACCGTGGAGCAGATCGCCAACGCGTTCACCGTCTACCCGTCGCTGTCGGGCTCGATCGCCGAGGTCGCGCGTCAGCTCCACACCCGCAAGGTGACCGGCGAGAGCTGAGCCCGCGGCGCCGCCGCCCCGTGGACGTCCCCGGCCGGGGACGTCCACGGCGGGTTCGGGACCGCCGCCGATCATCTTCCGGCCATCTTGCGACCGGCGGACGGTCAAACACCGACCGCCCTATACCACTTGTCGGTGCGATGCGCGCGCAATACTTGGCAATCGGTGCATAGAGCTGAAAACCGTCGGCGGGTCAGGTTACTGTCAGTTTTGTGTTCGCTGCTGAACGTCGCCAACTGATCCTTGAAATGGTGCGTGCCAACGGAGCCGTATCGCTCCGGGAACTCGCCCGGGTCGTCCAGACCTCCGAAGTCACCGTGCGCCGGGACGTCCGCGCGCTGGAGGCCGAAGGGCTTCTCGACCGCCGCCACGGCGGAGCGGTCCTGCCGGGCGGATTCACCCGCGAGTCCGGCTTCCCGCAGAAGTCCCTCTCCGCCACCGCCGAGAAGACCGCCATCGCCGATCTCGCCGCCGGGCTCGTCGGCGAGGGCGAGGCGATCGTCGTCGGCGCGGGTACGACGACCCAGGAACTCGCCCGGCGGCTCGCCCGGGTCCCCGGGCTGACCGTGGTCACCAACTCCCTGCTGGTCGCCCAGGCGCTGGCGCACGCCAACCGGGTCGAGGTGGTGATGACCGGCGGCACGCTCCGGGGCAGCAACTACGCCCTCGTCGGCAGCGGCGCCGAACAGTCCCTGCAAGGGCTGCGGGTGTCCCGGGCGTTCCTGTCCGGCAGCGGGCTCACCGCCGAGCGGGGCCTCTCCACGTCCAACATGCTCTCCGCGAGCGTCGACCGGGCGCTGGTCCAGGCGGCTGCGGAGGTCGTGGTCCTCGCCGACCACAGCAAGCTCGGCGCCGACACCATGTTCCAGACCGTGCCGACGGACGTCATCACCCGGCTCGTGACGGACGAGCCGCCCGCGCACGACGACCGCGCGGCGACGGAGTTGCAGGCGCTGGCGGACCAAGGCGTGCAGATCGCGGTCGCGGGCGGCCCCACCCCGTCGTCGGGGGTCGGCCCCGACGACGCCCACACCGGCCGCGGCCCGCGCCGCGAGGTCCCCCTCCCCGGCCCGCGCCGCACCCGCGGCGGCGCCGGCCCCACGCGCTTCACCGCGGCCGGTCTCGAACGGGACGCGCTGGGCGGGGGCGGCGGAATGGAACGCAGCGCGCGGGTGGCGGACCTTCGCCGTCGTTAGCCTCCGGCTCGGCCGAGGTCGCGATGTGGGCCCGCCGCGGGGGCCGGACGCGTCCGGCGTCCGCAGGTGTTCTTCGGCCCGCGCGCCGGTGGGTACCTGTTACGGGGTCAGGCCGCGGAAGGTGAGGGCGAGGAGGCGGTCGGGGAGGTGGGGGTCCGAGGGGGACTGGTCCGCCGCGAGGGAGATGGCGTTGGTGAGCTGCATCAGGTCGTCGATCGACGCGTCCTCCCGTACCGCGCCCGCCAGCACTGCCCGCTCCAGCAGCCCCGCCCCCGCGTCGGTGAGGAGCGCGCAGGACGCGGAGAGCGCCGATTCGGTGTCGTGGGAGGCGGACATCAACGCCCCGGCCAGGCCCCGGTACTCACCGGAATGGGTGATCAGGGTACGGAGCCACTCGGCCAGCGCCTCCCGGGGATCCGGCGCGTCGCCGAGGGCCCGGGAGCGGTCCAGCAGCATGCCGACCGCGTCCTGGAAGACGGCGCTCATGATGGTGTGACGATTGGGGAAGTGGCGGTAGAGCGTGCCGATACCGACCCCGGAGCGGCGGGCGATCTCCTCCAGGGAGGCGTCCGTACCGTACTCGGCGAAGACGGCACGGGCCTCGGCGAGCAGCCGCTCGTAGTTGCGGCGGGCGTCGGCACGCATGGGCCGGGCCGCCGCCGGGCCGGGCTCCCGTCCCCCTTCCGCCCCGGTCGCGGCCACCGCCGTGTCCGGTGCTGTCGTCGTCCCCATCACGCCCCGTCCTCTCGGTCCACCCCGTCGCACCAGGATGCCATCCGGGTGACGTACGGCCGGACCGGTTGCCGCCCCGCCGCGCGTCGCGGGCGGTGGGGCGATGGGGCGGCGGGAATGCCCGAGGGCCCGCCGGGTCGCTGTGACCTGACGGGCCCTCGGTACGGCCGGTGCCGGTTCAGTCCTTGATCTCGCAGATCGTCGCGCCGGACGAGATGGACGCGCCGACCTCCAGGCTGAGGCCCTTGATCGTGCCCGAACGGTGCGCGTTCAGCGGCTGCTCCATCTTCATCGCCTCCAGGACGACGACCAGATCGCCCTCGGAGACCTCCTGGCCCTCCTCGACGGCGACCTTCACGATCGTGCCCTGCATCGGCGAGGCGAGGGTGTCGCCGGACGCGGCGGCCGATGACCGCTTGGCGGCCCGCCGCTTGGGCTTCGCCCCGGCGGCGAGACCCGTACGGGCCAGGGTCATGCCCAGATGCGCCGGGAGGGAGACCTCGAGACGCTTGCCGCCGACCTCGACGACCACCGTCTCGCGGTCCGGCTCCTCGTCCGCCTCGGCGTCGGCGGCCGCGGTGAAGGCGGGGATCTCGTTGACGAACTCGGTCTCGATCCACCGGGTGTGGATCCGGAAGGGGTCGCTGGTGAACGCGGGGTCGACGACCACGGCCCGGTGGAAGGGGATGGCCGTGGCCATGCCCTCCACCCGGAACTCGGCCAAGGCGCGCGCGGCCCGCTGGAGCGCCTGCTCGCGGCTGGCGCCGCTGACGATCAGCTTGGCGAGGAGGGAGTCCCACGCCGGGCCGATGACACTGCCGGACTCGACGCCCGCGTCCAGCCGGACACCGGGCCCCGAGGGCGGGTCGAAGACGGTGACGGTGCCGGGCGCGGGAAGGAAGTTGCGGCCGGGGTCCTCGCCGTTGATGCGGAACTCGAAGGAGTGGCCGCGGACCGGCGGGTCGTCGTAGCCCAGCTCCTCGCCGTCGGCGATCCGGAACATCTCCCGTACGAGGTCGAGTCCCGTGACCTCCTCGGTGACCGGGTGCTCGACCTGGAGGCGGGTGTTGACCTCCAGGAAGGAGATCGTGCCGTCGACGCCGACCAGGAACTCGACCGTGCCCGCGCCGACGTAGCCGGCCTCCTTGAGGATGGCCTTGGACGCCCGGTACAGCTCGGCGTTCTGCTCGTCGCTCAGGAAGGGCGCCGGGGCCTCCTCGACCAGCTTCTGGTGCCGGCGCTGGAGCGAGCAGTCACGGGTCGACACGACGACGACATTGCCGTGCTGGTCGGCGAGGCACTGGGTCTCCACGTGCCGCGGCTTGTCCAGGTACCGCTCGACGAAGCACTCGCCGCGGCCGAAGGCGGCGACGGCCTCGCGGACGGCGGAGTCGTACAGCTCCGGCACCTCTTCAAGGGTGCGGGCGACCTTCAGACCGCGACCGCCACCGCCGAACGCGGCCTTGATGGCGATCGGAAGACCGTGCTCCCGGGCGAAGTCGACGACCTCGTCGGCGCCGTCGACCGGGTCGGGCGTACCGGCGACCAGCGGGGCGCCCGCCCGCTGCGCGATATGCCGGGCGGCGACCTTGTCGCCCAGGTCGCGAATGGCGGACGGCGGCGGACCGATCCAGGTCAGCCCGGCGTCGATGACGGCCTGGGCGAACTCGGCGTTCTCCGACAGGAAGCCGTAGCCGGGATGGATCGCGTCGGCCCCCGAGTCCTTCGCGGCCTGAAGTACCTTGCCCATGTCGAGATAGCTGGCCGCCGGGGTGTCACCGCCCAGGGCGAACGCCTCGTCGGCCGCGCGGACATGCAGTGCGTCCCGGTCCGGATCGGCGTAGACGGCTACGCTCGCGATTCCGGCGTCCCGGCAGGCACGGGCGACGCGGACAGCGATTTCGCCTCGATTGGCGATGAGCACCTTGCGCACGATGGCTCCCTCCTTGAAACAAGCCGAGTTTAGGGACTGCCGACACGACCGTTCGACCCGTCCCCTAGGGTGAGCTTGCCCACACGGAGCGTGATTCGAGGCTTGCTCGAGTCGCGAAATCCCTTGTCGCACCACGGTACGACGGGTTGCTTATCCCAGACAGTAGCTCCGGTGTGTGGCGCGGGTCTCTGTCCGTGGGGCCAGTCGGCCAACCCCTTTCTTTGTGGAATCCCTACGAATGGCAGAACGATTCTTCTCATTCTCCGAGGTCGGACGGAGCCTGTCGCCCGGGACGGTCACGGGTGAGGGGTGCGACAGGGGGTGTGCCTCCGGTGTGCCTCCGCCGCGCCACGGGTGCCCGCCCGGCGCGGGGCGCGACATCTTGTCTCCGGGGCTACCCGTTAGTAGCGTGCCGCCCGCGACGGGCTCTTGCTTCCGGTTGGAGTAACGGTGATACGCAGACCGGTGGCCGCGGTCGCCGCGGTCGTCCTGGCCCTGGAGGCCATGGGCGTGGTGGTGATCAACGGCATCCTCGCCCGATTCGTGGACGTCCAGTCGATGTCCCTGGACGGTCTCGACCCCGGCACGATGGTCGTCGGCACCTGGGTGACCGGTGTCGGCACGGGCCTCTTCCTCGCGGCCTGCGCCGCGATCGCCCTCACCACCGCCGTCCGCGACCGCGCCCCCGGCCGCGTCGCCCGCGGCGTGCTGATCGCGGCGGCCGTCCTCCACGGGGCGCTCGGCGCCCTGACCGTCGGCCTGGTCGGCTGGACGGCCTTCGCCGTCGTGATGGCGGTCCTGGGTCTGATCGTGCTGCTGCTGATGTCGTACGACACCCCGCGCCGGGCCTGCCGCGCCACCACCCGCGACAACGGCGAAGGCCCCGATCCCGGCCCCGGCCCGGGCCCCGGACCCGCGGTCGGCGGGGCGGCGCCGGTGTGACCCGGGGACGCCCTCGTCGGGGGCGTCAGCCCCGCGGGATCCAGAGGTCGGTCACCGAGTGGCCCAGCTCCGTCAGGAGGGTGCGCAGCAGCGGCAGGGAGATGCCGATGACATTGCCGTGGTCGCCGTCGATCCCGTTGAGGAACGGCGCCGAGTACCCGTTGAGGGTGAAGGCGCCCGCCACGTGCAGCGGTTCGCCGGTCGCGACGTACGCGGCGATCTCGGCGTCCGACGGCTCACCGAAGCGGACCGTCGTCGACGCGGTGGCCGAGGCGATCCGGCCGGTGGCGGTGTCCGTGACGCAGTGGCCCGTGCGCAGCACCCCGGAGCGGCCCCGCATCGCCTTCCAGCGGGCCGTGGCTTCCTCCGCGTCCACGGGCTTGCCGAGCGCCTCGCCGTCCAGGTCCAGGACGGAGTCGCAGCCGATCACCAGAGCGCCCGCGACCTCGGGCCTGGCGGCGACGACCGCGGCCTTCGCCTCCGCGAGCACGAGCGCGAGTTCGGCGGGGGAGGGCGCGGTCAGGGCGTCCTCATCGACCCCGCTGACGATCACCTCGGGGTCGAATCCGGCCGCGCGCAGCAGCCGCAGCCGGGCGGGGGACGCGGAGGCGAGGACGAGACGGGGCACGGCGGGGCGGGGGGTGGCATGGGCGGTCATGCGGCCATGGTAGGCGGGGTTCGCCGCCGGATTACCCCATTCGGGGCAGGCCCGGGGTGATCACCTCAGACCCACCACGATCATCCCGAGCACCATGGCCAGCGCGAGCACGAGCCCGGCGCGGCGCAGCATGGCCTGCGTCTCGCGCAGCTCCTCGGGGGGTTCGTTCTTCGGATCGGACCACAGCATGTCTTCGATGGTGCCGGGCGAGCGGCGGTTACGCCTGAGTACGAGTACCTAATCGCCTCCCGCGGGGGCGCGGGATCCCATGGGCCTCGGGCCCATGGCCCTGTGTTCGCCCCCGGGGCCGTGGGGGCCCCAGCGCCTTGGTTGCCCGTGGCCGCGCAGTTCCTCGCGCCCCTGGAAACTCCACCTGCGGCCACCGACCGGGCGTGGGCGGGACTCGATGTCATGGCTACGGCGCCCCGCAGGGGAGCGGTGCTACCGGGGCCAGAAGGTGTGGGGCCAGGCGTTCGGGGACGGGGTGGGGAGCGGGGGGCGGGTGCGGTGGGCGGGGCGGGACCACTCCGAGACGGCCGGGGGCTCGTCTGGGTGGGGGGTGCCCGCGCCGAGGGCCCGGGCGCGGACCACCGCCAGCGCGGCCGCCAGCTCCTCCGGTGTCGGGTTGCCCCGTACGATCTTGATCATCATCGTGTCCGCCCCTCTTACAACGGAATGTTGCCGTGCTTCTTCGGCGGCAGGTTCTCCCGCTTGGTCCGCAGATGCCGCAGGCCCCGGACGATCTGCGCCCGGGTGTCCGACGGCACGATCACCGCGTCGACATAGCCCCGCTCCGCCGCCGTGTACGGGTTGAGCAGGGTGTCCTCGTACTCCGCGATCAGCCGCGCCCTGGTCTCCTCGCGCGCCTCGTCGTCACCCGCCTCGGCGATCGCCCTGCGGTGCAGGATGTTGACCGCGCCCTGGGCGCCCATGACCGCGATCTGCGCCGTCGGCCAGGCCAGGTTGAGGTCGGCGCCCAGGTGCTTGGAGCCCATGACGTCGTACGCCCCGCCGAACGCCTTGCGGGTGATCACGGTGATCAGCGGGACCGTCGCCTCCGCGTACGCGTAGATCAGCTTGGCGCCGCGCCGGATGATGCCGCCGTACTCCTGGTCGACCCCGGGCAGGAAGCCGGGGACGTCGACGAAGGTCAAGACCGGGACGTTGAAGGCGTCGCAGGTCCGGACGAACCGCGCCGCCTTCTCGGAGGCGTCGATGTCGAGACAGCCCGCGAACTGGAGCGGCTGGTTGGCGACGATCCCGACCGGCCGGCCCTCGACCCGGCCGAAGCCGGTGACGATGTTGGGCGCGAACAGCGTCTGCGTCTCCAGGAACTCCCCGTCGTCGAGGACGTGCTCGACGACCGTATGCATGTCGTACGGCTGGTTGGCGCTGTCCGGGATCAGCGTGTCCAGCTCGCGGTCCTCGTCCGTCGGCGCCAGACCGGCCTCCTCGGGGAAGGCCGGGGGCTCGGAGAGGTTGTTCGACGGCAGATAGGAGAGCAGGGACTTGACGTACTCGACGGCGTCCTTCTCGTCCGACGCCATGTGGTGCGCCACGCCCGATGTGGTGTTGTGGGTACGGGCTCCGCCCAGCGCCTCGAACCCGACGTCCTCACCGGTCACCGTTTTGATGACATCGGGACCCGTGATGAACATATGGGACGTCCGGTCGACCATGACCGTGAAGTCGGTGATCGCCGGGGAGTAGACCGCGCCGCCCGCGCAGGGCCCGACGACCAGGGAGATCTGCGGGATCACCCCGGACGCGTGGGTGTTGCGGCGGAAGATCTCGCCGTACATCCCGAGCGCGCTCACCCCCTCCTGGATCCGCGCGCCCCCGGAGTCGTTGATCCCGACGACCGGACAGCCGGTCTTCAGCGCGAAGTCCATCACCTTGATGATCTTCTGCCCGTACGCCTCGCCCAGCGCCCCGCCGAACACCGTGAAGTCCTGCGAGAAGACGGCCACGGGGCGGCCGTCGACCGTGCCGTAGCCGGTGACGACGCCGTCGCCGTAGGGCCGGGTCCCGTCGAGGCCGAAATTGGTGGAGCGATGCCGGACCAACTCGTCGAACTCGACGAACGAGTCCTCGTCCAGCAGCAGCGCGATCCGCTCACGGGCGGTCAGTTTCCCCTTGGCGTGCTGCTTCTCCACGGCCCGCGCCGAACCGGCGTGTACGGCCTCGTCGACCCGGCGCCGCAGATCCGCGATCCGGCCCGCCGTGGTGTGGGTGGTGCTGTCGTGCTGTTCCGGCTCTGACATCGGGATACGGCTCCCTGAACGCGACGAGAACGGGGGACGGGCGCCCGGCGGATCGTCGCCTTCGGCTACCGCTTCGTAGCGTATCGGCGGCGATACGCCCGCGCAGTGCGGCGTATGCCACACCTACGCTGGCTTGCATGACGTCTGAGAATGCGCCTGGAAACAGCCCCGGAGACCGGTCGGCGGAGGCCGGTGGGAACGGTCCCTGGGGCGATCTGGAGCGCCCGCCGCTGAACGGGTCCGCCCTCCGCAGGGCGCTCGTACGACCCGGTGGACTGTGGACGTCGCTCGATGTCGTCCCGGCGACCGGTTCGACCAACGCGGATCTCGTCGCCCGGGTCACCGCCGCCGGCGGCGAAGGCCCCGCCGAGGGCGCGGTGCTCGTCGCCGAGGAACAGACCGCGGGGCGGGGGCGGCTGGACCGGCGGTGGAGCGCCCCCGCGCGCTCCGGGATCTTCCTCTCCGTACTGCTGCGCCCCGGGCCGGACGTCCCGGTGGAGCGCTGGGGCTGGCTGCCGCTGCTCGCCGGGGTGGCCGCCGCGACCGGACTCAGCCGGTCCGCCGGGGTCGACATGTCCCTCAAATGGCCCAACGACCTGCTGGTGAAGGTCGACGGCGAGGAGCGCAAGACGGGCGGGATCCTGGTCGAGCGGGCGGGTGGCCCCGACAGCGCCGGCGGCGGCGCGGTGGTCGTCGGGATCGGGATCAACGTCGGCCTGCGCGCCGCCGAACTGCCCGTCCCCACCGCCGGGTCGCTGGCGCTCGCGGGCGCGGTCTCCACCGACCGCGATCCCCTGCTGAGGGCGGTCCTGCGGTCGCTGGAGCGGTGGTACGGCGACTGGCGGGCCGCGGGCGGCGACCCCACTCTGTCAAATGTGCAGGCGGCATATGCCGCAGGCTGTGCGACGCTGGGCCGTACGGTACGGGCCGAACTGCCCGGCGACCGGTCCCTGACCGGTGAGGCGGTGGCGCTGGACGGCGACGGACGCCTGGTCCTGGCCCTGGAGGGCGGGGAGCGGCAAGCCGTCGGCGCGGGCGACATCGTCCATCTCCGCCCGCTGCCGACCGGCTGAACGCGGACGGAGGCCGGCTGCGTTCGACGCCGTACGGCTAGGTACGGCGCCGCCGGCCCGGCGGGACGTGTCCTGTGCGCCGGGTACCGGACACGTACAGCGGTGTGATGCCTGGTCGGCGGCGTGCGGGGCGGGAACGGCGGCCGGTGGGGCACCCCCGCACGGCACCGGTTACCGGACGGCGGACCGGAACCGCAGCGGGGACGTGAGCCAGGGCACATCTGCCGTATCGTTGAGGCGATCGAGCGACAGAGCGGCAGGCAATTGCGCGGGGAAAGGGCAGGAGGCGGCTGGTGACCGTCGACGACACCAATTCCGGCGCGGGCGCGTCCGACGACTCCGGGCGTTCGGGCGGGGCCGACGCGGCGGCTCGTACGGGATCCGGTCAGGGCGGCCACGCGGGTCAGGGCGGCCAAGGTGGTTCCGGGGCGGCCGGTGCCGGGGCCGTACATCCCACCCCCCTGCACGCCGTCGACCACACCGCCGAACCCACCGACGACCCCCTCGCCATCCGGCTGGAACAGCTCATCCTCGGCGCCGAGCGGCGTTACACGCCCTTCCAGGCGGCGCGGACCGCCGGGGTCTCCATCGAACTGGGTTCCCGCTTCTGGCGGGCCATGGGCTTCGCCGACATCGGCCAGGCGAAGGCCCTGACCGAGGCCGACGTACTCGCACTGCGACGGCTGGCCGGTCTGGTGGAGGCCGGGCTGCTGAGCGAGCCGATGGCGATCCAGGTCGCCCGCTCCACCGGCCAGACCACGGCCCGGCTCGCCGAATGGCAGATCGACTCCTTCCTCGAAGGGCTGACCGAACCGCCCGAGCCGGGCATGACCCGTACCGAGGTCACGTATCCGCTGATCGAACTGCTCCTGCCGGAGTTGCAGGAGTTCCTCGTCTACGTATGGCGGCGCCAGCTCGCCGCCGCCACCGGGCGGGTGGTCCAGGCCGCCGACGACGAGGAGATGGTCGACCGGCGGCTCGCCATCGGCTTCGCCGACCTCGTCGGCTTCACCCGGCTGACCCGCCGGCTGGAGGAGGAGGAGCTGGGCGAACTCGTCGAGATCTTCGAGACCACCGCCGCCGACCTGGTCGCCGCGCACGGCGGACGGCTCATCAAGACCCTCGGCGACGAGGTGCTGTACGCCGCCGACGACGCGGGTACCGCGTCCGAGATCGCGCTCCGGCTGATCGACGCGATGCAGCAGGACGAGGTCATGCCGTCCCTCCGGGTCGGACTCGCCTTCGGGACCGTCACGACGCGGATGGGCGACGTCTTCGGGACGACCGTCAATCTGGCGAGCAGGCTGACGTCGATAGCGCCGAAGGACACCATCCTGGTGGACGGCGCCTTCGCCCTCGAACTGATCAGGACCGGCGACGCGCCCAAGTCCGAGACACAGGCGGCGGAGGAGGCCGCGGCGGCGGAGAAGGAGGGCGAGCCCCCGCCGCCGTACCGCTACGCGCTCCAGCCGATGTGGCAGCGCCCGGTCCGCGGCCTGGGCGTCGTCGAGCCGTGGATGCTCTCCCGGCGGCCGTGACGCGCGTACGGCCCGGGGCCCATGGCCCGCGAGTCACGTGCCGCACGGTCTTGCGGAGGCGCGGGGCGCGATGCCTATGATCCGGTGAACCGTCGTTAACCGGGAGGGTGTCGGATGTCCGTGCCGCCGTCGGGAGAGGCGCAGTCGCCGCTGCCCCCGCAGTCATCGCCCCCGCTCTCGCCGTCCTTCCTGGCCGCGGAGGTCGGCGCGGGCGGAACCGGCGACGAGGCACGGGAGCGGCGCTTCGGGGAGTTCGTCGTCGTCCGTACGCACGGTCCCGGCCATGTCGCCGAACTCGTCCTCGACCGGCCCGCCGCGATGAACGCGGTCTCCTCCGCGATGGCCCGGTCCGTCGCCGATGCGTGCGCGGCTCTCGCGGCCGACCCGGACGTCCGGGTCACCGTTCTGACCTCCTCCCACGACCGGGCCTTCTGCGTCGGCGCCGACCTCAAGGAGCGCAACGGGTTCTCCGACGCCGAACTCCTGCGGCAGCGCCCACTGGCCCGCGCCGCGTACACCGGGGTACTCGAACTGCCGATGCCCGCCGTCGCCGCCGTCCACGGCTACGCGCTCGGCGGCGGCTACGAACTCGCCCTCTCCTGCGATGTGATCGTGGCCGACGCGACCACCGTGGTCGCCCTCCCCGAAGTGTCGGTCGGGGTCATTCCCGGCGGCGGCGGTACGCAGCTGCTGCCCCGCCGGGTCGGCGCGGCCCGCGCCGCCGAGCTGGTGTTCACCGCCCGGCGGGTGGCCGCCGACGAGGCGCTGGCCCTGGGGCTCGTGGACCGGCTCGCGGAGGACGGCGGCGACGCCAGGACGGCGGCGCTGGCGCTGGCCGACCGGATCGCCGGGAACTCCCCGGTCGGACTGCGGGCCGCCAAGCGCGCCCTGCGGCTGGGGCAGGGACTCGATCTGAAGGCGGGCCTGGAGGTGGAGGACGCGGCCTGGCGGACGGTCGCCTTCTCCGGGGACCGGGCCGAGGGAGTGGCCGCGTTCAACGAGAAGCGGAAGCCGCGGTGGCCGGGTCAGTGAGCGGGTGGGTGAGCCGCTCGCCCGGCGATCGTCACCCTGGGTGAGATGACCCGGGCCAGTTCAACCGGCAGAAACCGGACATAGGTCCTTAGTCTGGGGTGATGGCTGAGGATCGGCGGCTGCGGGCCGTGGTGACACTGGCGCAGGCGATGGCCGCGGCGCAGACCCCGCGTGAGTTCTGGCGCGCGGCGGCACTGGGCGCGTGCGCCGCGCTCGACGGCTCCTTCGGCGCGCTCTCCGTCTGGGAGCGGGAGCTGGGCCGGCTGAGAGTGCTGGTGAACGCGGGGGCGCGGGCACCGGGCGAGGAGGAGTTCCCGGAGGCGGAGACGTATCCCGTCAACCGGTTCCCCGAGATCACCGAGTTTCTGCACGAGCGGTGGGCGGGCGGTGGTGAGCCCGAGGCATGGGTCGAGACGGCGGAGCCGGAGGAGCCGGAGGAGCCGGAGGAGACGGCACCGGTCGTGCCGGACCCCGGCCGGGACTCCGCGGTCCCCGAGTACGGGCCCCGGCCGGGCGCGATACGGGGCTACCGGCATCCGTCCGTCCCGCCGCCCGGCGGCGCGACGGGCAGGGCCGCGGCCCTGCGCCGCCGAAGGCGCGGCTGCTGCGTCGTCGCGCCGATCGTGCTCCACGGGCGCGCGTGGGGCGAGCTGTACGTGGCCCGGCCGCCGGGCGCGCCCGTCTTCGGCCGCGACGAGGCCCACTTCGCCACGGTCCTCGCGTCCGTCGTCGCCGCGGGTATCGCCCAGACCGAGCGTCTTGAGGAGGTGCGGCGCCTCGCCTTCACGGACCCCCTCACCGGGCTCGCCAACCGGCGCGCCGTCGACACCCGGCTGGACGAGGCCCTCGAACGGCACCGTGCCGACGGGACCGTCGTCAGCCTCGTGGTGTGCGACCTCAACGGGCTGAAACGGGTCAACGACACCCACGGCCACGAGGTCGGCGACCGGCTGCTGGAGCGGTTCGGCTCGGTGCTGTCCCTGTGCGGGGCGATACTGGCGGACGCGCTGGCCGCGCGGCTCGGCGGGGACGAGTTCTGTCTGGTGTGCGTGGGACCGGCGGCCGACGACGTCGTCCGGGTCGCGGACGAGCTGTGCGTCCGGGCGGCGGAGATGGAGTTGGGGGAAGGCGTCGCCTGCGGGGTGGCGTCGACGGGGGATCCGATCGGTCAGATCCGTACCGCGCGACGGTTGTTCCGGCTGGCGGACGCGGCGCAGTACCGGGCGAAGGCGGCGGGCTCGGCGAAGCCGGTGGTGGCGGGGCGGGACGGGGCGGTGCTGCGCCTCGCGGACGCCCCTGCGCGGCGCCACCCCCAGGACCGCCGCCGCTTCCGTGGCGTCCCCCCGGAGCCCCCCTGACAGCCCCGACGCCCTCCCGTGCGGGACCTCCAGCGCCGTGGCTCGGGCCCCGGGCCCCGGGACCGGACGCGTCCGGCGCCTACGGGTGCTCTTCGGCCCGCGGGCCGGTGGGTGGTTGTTCGCGCAGTTCCCCGCGCCCCTGGATCCTTCCGCTTCGCGGTTGGGTGCGGGCCGTCCATGGTTGCTCGCGCAGTTCCCCGCGCCCCCAAAAAACCTTCCCCTCCCGTGGCGGGCTTCGGGACAGGGGACAGGTAAGGATGACGTTGGTCGGGTGGATGTGGGGTGGCCCCCGCAGCCGTCGGCGGTACGGAAGCGGTCAGCGTTTCCAAGGAGCCGCGCACCGCCGACGGCGAGGAGGTCACCCCGGAGCCGACCGGCCCCACCCGCGCCAAGCAAGTACCCGCGCAAACCCCCGGAGCAACGGCCACCCCCACCACAGCCCCGCCGGCGACTGAGGCGCAGAAGCAACCCGCGCCCCGCGGGAAACCGGCACCCGGGCCACCGGGGGACCCCGCGCCGCGCGGGGGCGGCCACCCCGGGCGACACCCTGGTGACATGGCGGCATTCAATACGTACGCTGCTGAATATGGATATGCATACCGTCGTGGTGGGGACGTCCGGTACCAGCTCCGCCGATGTCGTCGCCGTCGCCCGGCACGGCGCCCGGGTCGAGATCTCACCCGCCGCCGAGTCCGCGCTCGCCGCCGCCCGGGCCGTCGTGGACGCGCTCGCCGCCAAGCCCGAGCCGGTGTACGGGGTGTCCACCGGGTTCGGCGCGCTCGCCACCGCGCATATCGGGCCCGAGCTGCGCGCCGCCCTGCAGCGGAACATCGTGCGCTCGCACGCCGCCGGGACGGGGCCGCACGTGGAGCGCGAGGTCGTGCGGGCGCTGATGTTCCTGCGGTTGAAGACCGTCTGCTCCGGGCACACCGGCGTACGGCCCCTGATCGCCCGCACCATGGCCGCCGTCCTCAACGCGGGGATCACCCCCGTCGTCCACGAGTACGGATCCCTCGGCTGCTCCGGGGACCTCGCACCGCTGTCCCACTGCGCGCTCGCGCTGATGGGCGAGGGGGACGCGGAGGGCCCCGACGGGCGGGTGCGGCCCGCCGGCGAACTCCTCGCCGAGCACGGCATCGACCCGGTCGAACTGCGGGAGAAGGAGGGGCTCGCCCTCCTCAACGGCACGGACGGCATGCTCGGCATGCTGCTCCTGGCCATCGACGACCTCCGGCGGCTGCACACCTCCGCCGACATCACCGCCGCGCTCTCCCTCGAAGCGCTCCTCGGCACCGAAAGCGTCCTGGCGCCCGAGCTGCACGCCATACGGCCGCACCCGGGCCAGGCCGTGGCCGCCGCCAATATGGCGGCGGTGCTGAAGGGGTCGGAGCTCACCGGCCACTACCAGCAGGACGACGCGCCGCGGGTCCAGGACGCGTACTCGGTCCGCTGCGCCCCGCAGGTCGCGGGCGCGGGCCGGGACACCCTCGACCACGCCCGGCTGGTCGCGGACCGCGAACTCGCTGCCGCCGTCGACAATCCGGTGGTGCTGCCGGGGGCGGGCCGGGTGGAGTCCAACGGCAACTTCCACGGTGCGCCGATCGCCTACGTCCTCGACTTCCTCGCCGTCGCCGCCGCCGACCTCGGCTCCATCGCCGAGCGCCGTACCGACCGGCTCCTCGACAAGAACCGCAGCCACGGCCTGCCGCCGTTCCTCGCCGACGACCCGGGCGTCGACTCGGGTCTGATGATCGCCCAGTACACCCAGGCGGCGCTGGTGTCGGAGATGAAGCGGCTCGCCGTCCCGGCCTCCGTCGACTCCATCCCGTCCTCCGCGATGCAGGAGGACCATGTCTCCATGGGCTGGTCGGCGGCGCGCAAGCTGCGGACCGCCGTCGACGCGCTGGGGCGGATCATCGCCATCGAGCTGTACGCGGCGACCCGCGCGATCGAGCTGCGCGACGGGCTCACCCCCGCGCCCGCGTCGGCCGCCGTGGTGGCGGCCCTGCGTGCGGCGGGGATCGAGGGCCCGGGGCCCGACCGCTTCCTCGCCCCGGAGCTCGCGGCGGCGGAGGAGTTCGTCAGGGACGGTCGGCTGATCGCAGCGGTGGAGCCGGTCACGGGCCCGCTGGGCTGACCCGGGGCTACTCGGAGACCGAGTGCCCGCGTCGTACGGCGTATGTCACGAAGGCGATACCGAGCCCCAGGAAACCCGTACCGCCGATCAGATACGGAGTCGAGTCGAAGCTCCCGGTGTCGGCCAGGTGGGGCTGCCCGCCGCCCGTGCCGGCGCTCACGGCCGTGGCGTATGACCAGTCGGCCCGGGGCCGCTCCGGTGCCGCGTTCGCGGACGGGACGAACCACAGGGCGCAGAGCAGAGACCCCGCCGCGGCGGCGGTCATCAGTGGTCGGCGGGCGAGCGACACGGAAGTGGTCCTCCTGGGGACGAACGCTGCGGTGATCGGGACGACGGGGCGGGTGCCCGGAAAGCCCGAGGCGCACACGGCGCGCACGGCGCACGGGGGCGTACGGAAGACGCGGACCCGGTCGGAACCCGGTCGGAACCCGGTCCTGCCGGTCGCGGTGCGCCGATGCTAGTGAACCGCCGTACCCGGGGGGAAATCGGGGTGCGGATTCCCCAACCGGCCTGCCCCGTAACGCAACCGGAAGACGCGATACGGCCCCGGGGACGGGCGGAGGCACCCGCCCCGACCGTCGGATTCCGGTCACGCGTACCGTGGCCGGAGGCGGCACGCACGGGAAACCCGGTGGAGCGGCCGAAAAACACGAGTGGTGTTCACCACATCACCAACAGGATGTGGAACCGAACGCCTGGTAATCGATGTGTTCCCCACTGTTCGGTCAGGGGACATGGGGGACAGGCGACGATGGAGAAGCGTGTGAAGACGGACAGCAAGCGGCGCCGGGGGCTGATGGTCGCGTCCGCTGTGCTCGGTGGTGTGATGGTGCTCGCCGGCTGTAGTGGTGACGACGGTGGCAAGGGCGACAACGGCAAGAACACCCAGGCCGAGGTCGACAAGGCCGCCGCGAAGGAGGTCTCGAAGGCCCGAATAGCCATCGAGCCCAAGAACGGTTCCAAGAACGGCAGTATCAACAACGCCAAGGTCACCGTCGCCGAAGGCACCCTCACCGAGGTCAAGATGGTGACGTCGGAGGGGACGCCCGTCGAGGGCGCCATCTCCTCCGACGGCAAGAAGTGGACCCCGGCCAAGTCGCTGAAGCGGTCCACGTCGTACAAGGTCTCCGCCACCGCGAAGGACGACAAGGGCCTCACCGTCCACGAGAACGGGTCCTTCACGACCGTCTCCCCGGACAACAGCTTCATCGGCACGTTCACCCCGGACAACGGCAAGACCGTCGGCGTCGGCATGCCGGTGTCGATCAACTTCAACAAGCCGATCAAGGACCGCAAGGCCGTTCAGACCGGGATCACCGTGACCTCCACCGGTGGCCAGGAGATCGTCGGCCACTGGTTCAACTCGCAGCGCCTCGACTTCCGGCCCGAGCAGTACTGGAAGGAAGGCTCCACGGTCACCCTGAAGCTCGCCCTGGACGGGGTCGAGGGTGCGCCGGGTGTCACCGGTGTCCAGCAGAAGACGGTCACTTTCAAGATCGGCCGTAACCAGGTCTCCACCGTCGACGCCAAGACGAAGACGATGGTGGTGAAGCGGAACGGCAAGACCGTCCGCACCATCCCGATCTCCGCGGGCGCGCCCGCCACCCCGACGTACAACGGTCAGATGGTGATCTCCGAGAAGTTCAAGGAGACCCGGATGAACGGCGCGACCGTCGGCTTCGGCGGCGAGTACGACATCCCGGACGTCCCGCACGCCATGCGGCTCTCCACCTCCGGCACCTTCATCCACGGCAACTACTGGGGCGCCGACTCCGTCTTCGGCGGCCAGAACACCAGCCACGGCTGTGTCGGCCTCAACGACAAGAAGGGCGCGAACGACCCCAACCAGCCCGGTGCCTGGTTCTACGACAACTCCCTGATCGGCGATGTCGTGGTGATCCGGAACTCCAAGGACGAGACGATCAAGCCGGACAACGGCCTGAACGGCTGGAACATGGACTGGGCGGCCTGGAAGGCCGGCTCCGCGCTCTGACCGGTCCGGTCGACGCCGAACGACGCCGAACGACGCGGAACGCGACACCGAGCGACGCCGAAGGGCGGCACCCCACCCGGGGTGCCGCCCTTCGCCGTGCCGCAGATGTCCCGCCCGATGGACCGCCCGGTCTCAGCAGCCCGGGTCCGACGTCCACGGCAGCCGGTACGCCGAGTGCAGCCGGTACTCGCCCGCCTTCTCCACCGTCAGCCGCGTGTACTCGCCGTCCGGCTCCAGACAGGCGCCCTCCGCCCGCAGCCACGGCGAGTGGGCCACCCGTACCGTCACCGACCCGGCCGCCGGCATCCGTACCCGCATCTCCGCCCGGTCCTGGTCGACCACCTCGGCGGGCGCGGCGACCAGCGGTACCGCGTCCCGTACCCGGTACACCGACCAGTTCGCGTCCCGCCAGACCCGCTCCAGATACGAGGGGCCGCCGCGCACCAGCGCCGCCTCCGCCTCGGCGGGCCCGTCGGGGCGCCCGTGGTGCAGCACCACGAAGCCGACGGCCCAGCGGTCCAGCCATTCCCGGTACGTCTTCTCGGTCAGCGACCCGTCGTAGAACAGCCGCCCCCGCTCGACGTCCAGCTGACGGTTCCAGCCGCGCGCCATATTGACGTGCGGGGCGAGCACGGTGGCCTCCCGGTGGTTGCGCGCGGGCACCACCTCGACCCGGGTCCGGTCGGCGCCCAGCCGCTCCAGCTCCCGTACCAGCGCGTCGGTCTCCGACGCCCAGACGGGCACCTTGTTGGAGACCACGAGGTCGTCCTCGGTCTTGTCGACCAGCCAGTGCGAGTTGATCGCCAGCATCACCGTCAGCGCCACCGCCGACACCACGGGCACGGCCGCCGCCCGGCCCGCGCGCCGTGCCGCGTTCCGTATCGCGTTCCGTACGGCGTCCCGGACGGCCGCCGGGCCGCCCAGCGCGCAGACGGTCGCGATCAGGGCCGCCAGCAGGACCGGCGGTCCGGCGAGGCCCACCAGCCGCTCCACATTGCGGCCGATGGGGGACGGGGTGAAGTAGGTGAGGACGACCCCGAGCGCGTAGACCGCGGCACCCCACCGCACCAGCCGCCACTCCCGGCCGCGCGGGGCCGCCAGCACCACCACGGCCGTGACCCACAGCGGCATCCACAGCTTGTTGGTCTGCATCGGCATCTCCCCGTCGAAGGGGAAGAGGACCGTCGTCACCCCCACCACCAGGGCGGGCGGCACCAGCAGTGCCAGCGCCGGGCGCCAACGCCGTTCCAGCAGATACGCGGCGCCCACGACCACCAGGAACAGCCCGGCCACCGGGCTCGCCGCGGTCGCCAGCGCCGCGACCGGGGCGGCGAGCCGGACCCGGCCCCGCTGGACGCACACCATCGCGATCAGCCCGATCGCCGTGCCCAGGGCGAAGGTCGTCCGGCCCGACGCGACATTCGCCCAGAGCGCCAGCGCCCCGGCCACCGAAGGCCACACCGGATACCGCACACCGCTGCGGACGAACAGCAGCGCCATCGCCCAGGTGCCGACGAGCCCGGCGGCCACCGAGACCGCCCGCACCCCGAACAGCGCCATCAGCGGCGGGGCGAGCAGGCTGTAATTCGCGGTGTGGGTGCCCCCGTACCAGGACAGGTTGTACGCGGACGAGGGGTGCGCCTCGGCGAAGCCCGTCCAGTGGAGCTGGGCCGCGAGATCACCGCCGCCGGTCGCCAGCCACCCGGCCCACAGGACGTACAGCGGGACGACGACACCGGTCGCGATCAGCGGTACGAGCCACCGGCCGCGCCCCTTCCCGCCCGGTGCGCCGTCCGCCGTCGCCCCGGACACGGGTACGGGCGCGCCCGCACCCGTACCCGTACCGTCGGCTCCGGTGATGTCGCTGTCGGCCGTGGTCGGGTCGGCCGTGGTCCGCTGCTCACTGATCCCCACGGATATGACCCTAACCGCGTTCCCGGGTCAGCCCGCCGGGCGCCCGTCCCGCAGCTCCAGCCGGTCCCCGCCGAAGCCGTCGCGGAAGCGCCGGTCGTGGGAGACCGCGACGATCGCGCCCGCGTACCGGCCGAGCGCCTCCTCCAACTCCTCCACCAGGCTCAACGCCACATGGTTCGTGGGTTCGTCGAGGACGAGTAGGTCGGCGGGGGCGGCGACCAGCCGGGCCAGTGCCAGCCGCCGCTGCTGGCCGACGGAGAGCGCGCCGACCGGTACGACGAGATCGTCGGGGCGGAACAGACCGAGGCCGATGAGTTCCTCCTCGTACTCGTCGGGATGGCCGGGCCGGCCCGCCGCGTACGCCGCCAGCAGCGGTTTCGGCGACGGGGACGGCGGCAGCTCCTGCGGCAGATAGCCGACCCGGACATGCCCCGGGCGGTGTACGGCGCCCCGGTCAGGGCGCAGCTCACCGGCGAGGACCCGCAGCAGTGTCGTCTTCCCGGCCCCGTTCGGGCCGGTCACCAGCAGCCGCCGGCCGGGTGTCACGGACAGCTCCGGCAGCCGCAGCCGGTCGCCGACGGCGATATCCGTCAATTCGGTCACCGGCCCGTCGGCGGCGCGCGGCGTGCCCTCCGTGCCCTCCGTGCCGTCCGGGCCGTCCGCCGACAAGGCGGGGGCCGCCCGGAATCGCAGCGGCTCCGGAGGGGCGGCCACCGGCTCCCGCCGCAGCCGTTCGAGCCGCTGCCGGGCCGCCCTGACCCGGCCGGAGAGTTTGGCCTCGTGGGACCTGCGGTGTTTGCCGAAGCCCTGCCCCGGGTCCTTGCCGGTGGTCGCGAGACGCCGCCCGGCGGCCTCGACCTCCTCCTCGGTACGGGCGAGATCGTCCAGATACTCCCGGTGGTCCTGCTCCCATCGGGCGCGGGCGGCGGCCTTCGCGGTGCGGTAGCCCGCCCAGCCGTCCCCGTACCGCCGTACGCCCAGGGTGTCCCGGTCGACCTCCAGCACGGTGGTGGCGACCCTTTCGAGGAACGCCCGGTCGTGGGTGACGGCGACGACCGTGCCGCGGTGGGCGCGCAGCCGCTCCTCCAGCCACTCCACGGCCCGCCGGTCGAGATGGTTCGTCGGCTCGTCGAGCAGCAGCAGCTCGGGATCGGCGGCGAGGACGCAGGCGAGGGCGAGCCGGGACCGTTCACCGCCGGAGAGCGTGCCGAGGAGCCGGTCGCGTCCGATGCCGCCGATACCGAGCCCGTGGAGGGCGGCGTCGACCCGGGCGTCGGCCTCGTAGCCGCCGCGCTCCTCGAAGGCGGTGAGCAGTTCGCCGTACGCGGCCAGCCGCTCCTCGTCCGGATCGGCGCCCAGACCCTCCCCGGCGGCGCGCAGCCGCCGCTCGATCTCCCGCAGCTCGGCGAGGGCCGCGTCGACGGTGTCCGCCACGGTGTGGCCGGGGCCGAGCCCGAAGCCGCGGTCGAGGGTCTGGGCGAGATGCCCGGTCCCGCCGGGCGCCACGACGGTCAGCTCCCCGTCGTCGGGGGTCTCGTCGCCCGCGAGCAGCCGGAGCAGGGTGGACTTGCCGGAGCCGTTCTCGCCGATGACGGCGGCCCGCTCACCGGGGCGGACGGTGAAGGAGACCCGGTCGAGCACGGGCCGCGGTCCGTACGCCTTGGAGACGTCCCGGACAGTGAGCTGGGCATGGCGGGAGCTGTCCTGATAAAGGGATGTAAAGGGTGTAAGAGCTGATACAGGTGAATGGGCGCGTTCGCGCATGGTTCTTTCCCTGATGGAAGAAGAGGGGCCCGGCGAGAAGAGTGCGCTCAGCCGGAGCGGGGCAGGCCGGGGCGGCACGCCCGCGGAGCGGTCAGCCGCTCGACGCGGTCGCGGCCGCGGTCCCGATCAGAGAAAGAAGTAGTGCAGGTGAGAGCCCATGCGTCCACCGTACCCGGGGGCCGGGCCGACCGCCGAACGGTTTTCCCGGCCCCCGGTGCGTGCGCCCGGCGGCGTGCTACTTCCCGAAGTACGCGTCCCGGATCGTGACCGATCCCGTGTTGCCCTGCTTGTCGACGACATGGGCCCGGAGGGAGACGGACTTGCCCGCCGCCGGGTTCTCCATCGTGACCTCGCCGTTGACGACCGGCTTCCACTGCCAGGTCGTACCACCGTCGTACGAGGCGAGAACGGCGAGCGCGTTCAGATTCGAGCCGGCGGCCGGGCCCTGCACGGTGACCGGGAAGGTCTGGAGCGTGCCTGCGGGCGCCGTGCCGTCGACGTCGACCGCCGCGCCGAAGCGGACCACCGACAGCGGCAGTCGCGACCGCTGGGCGGTCTGTGCCGACCGGAACGTCCACACCCCGTCGACCCGGCTCGCGACCCGGGACACCGCCGGATCACGGGTGACATGCGTCGTCAGCGTGTAGAAGCCGTCCGCCGCCGGGATGGTGACCGGCTCCCGCCAGAAGAGGCTGCGCGGGACGTCCGCCACGAGGGTCGTCCCCCGGTGCAGGGTCGTCCGCGCTCCGCTGATCACCGTCGAGCCGGGATGGCCGTGGGCGTCGGCGAGCAGCGGCATATCGGCCAGGACGGCGTTCCCGTTCCGGAAGACGCCCCACCGGTCGTCGGTCAGCGGGCCGTGGACCGCCGTATTGAAGTCGATCCGGTAGGTCTGCCCCGCCGTGTACGCCCGAGCGTCCCGCTCGTAGGCGGCTTCGATGCCGCCCATGGTGTTCGGGATGTGCTGGGAGGCGCCCAGCCGCCATCGCGCCCCGTGCCCGGTGGAGAGCCGTACGGTCAGCCGTTCGGGCCCCGGCCTGGCCCGGGAGAACTTGGAGAAGTGGTTGCCCGGCAGGACCACACCGATGTTCAGTGCGGCCAGTCGGCCCGGCACCGACAGGCCGAGGCCGATCTCCGCCGTCGCGAACTCGTCGGCGGTGAACGCCCTCGTCACCCCGGTGGCGAAGCGCGCCCCGTCCACGACATGCGCGGCGTGGTACTCGGTCGCCCCGTTCACGCCGTTCGCCCCCTTCACCCACGAGCCGACGAAGGACTGCCGCAGCGTGCCGCCGCCGGCGTCCGGGCCCAGGTGCGCGGTCGCGACCTCGATGTGCTGGTCGAAGAGCCGGCTCCGGGAGTACCGCTGCCCGTCCCGGTCGAGGCTCGATGTCACGTTCATCCAGTACGGGGTGGCCCCGGGGTCGGGCACGGACATCGCGACCGGCCGGGTGTCCCGGGCGTCCAGGGTGACGGTGGTGTCGCCGTCGACGGTCAGCTCCGGTTGGACGATCAGGTGGAAGCGGTCGCGCGGGTCGCGGATCTCCCGTCCGGTGCCCTCCAGCAGATAGCGCCCCTTCGGGACCCGGAGCTTCGCCGTCCCCGATGAGAGGTCGGGTTCGCGGGTCCGCCCCGCTTCGGTCCCGGTGAAGGCCGTGAGACCGGCCGCGAAGGTGGTGGCGGTGGTCCCGTCGGCGCCGACAGCCTTCAGTGTGAGGTCGTACGACTCCACCTCCCGGTCGACGACGACGGGGACGCGGACGGTTCCGCCGCCCCCGGTCGCGGTGACCGAGCCCGTGTAGAGGCCGTCGCCGCCGCCCTCCACCCGGGTGTCGGCGGTCAGGCCGACGGACGCGGTACCGCCCGCCGGGACGGTCAGCCGGGGCGCGTCGAGGGTGAAGAACCCGGCCGGTGCCGGGCCGCCCGCCGGGGTCCGGCCGGCCACGGCCAGATCGAGCGTGATCGCCGTGGTGCCCGTGTTGCGGTAGGTGAGCTGCCGGGCGACCGGGGTGTCGTCGTGGTGCGGCCAGCGCTGGACGCCGAGGGAGAGCGACACCGGTTCGGCGACGACGGGCTGGTCGATCGCCTCGTCGACGGCGATCCGGCCCGCGCCCTGCTCGTACGGGGTGTACGGTCCCGGCCGCGCCGTGCCCGTCAGCACCGCCTTGATCCGGGCGCCGGTCCAGGTGGGGTTCTTCTGCTTGAGGAGGGCCGCCGCGCCCGCGACATGGGGCGTGGCCATCGACGTACCGTCGTGCGCGACATATCCGGCCGGGTCCTGCGGACCGGTCCCGGTGGCGGCGGCCGCGGTCACGGCGACCCCCGGCGCGGTGACATCGGGTTTGATACCGCCGTCGCCGGCGCCCGGACCCCGGCTGGAGAACTCGGCGAGCGCGTCGTTGTCGTCGACCGCGCCGACGGTGAGGGCGGCCTCCGCGCTGCCGGGCGAGTTGAGACTGCCGGGCCCGGGGCCCCAGTTGCCCGAAGCGACGGCGAACAGGACGCCCCGCTCCGCCGACAGCCGGTTGATCTGCTCCTCCAGTGGATCGATCCCGGGAGTGTCCTCCCCGCCCAGGCTCAGATTGACGACGTCCGCGCCCTGAGCGACGGCCCAGTCGATGCCCGCCGCGATGTCGGAGGTGGCGCCCGCGCCGCCGTCGTCGAGGACCTTGCCGTTGAGGAGGGTGGCGCCGGGGGCGACGCCCTTGAAGCGGGGGTCCTTCGTCCCGGTCCCGGCGGCGATCGACGCGACATGGGTGCCGTGCCCCTGCCGGTCCACCGCGTCGGGCGCCGAGGAGAAGTTGTGCGATGCGGCGACCTTGCCCGCGAGGTCGGGGTGGGTGCCGTCGATGCCGGTGTCCAGGACGGCGATCTTCACACCGGTGCCGTCGTACGAGCGCGACCAGGCGGCCGGGGCCCCGATCCGTGCCGTCGTGCGGTCCAGGCTCGCCTTGACGACGGCGTCGAGCCAGAGCTTCTCGATCCCGGGCCGGGCAACGGGGGTCCCGGGCCCCGTACTGAAGGGGCCGTTCCGGGCGGTGCCGGTCAGCGCGTTCCAGAGCGCTGGGCCCCGGTCCGGCGCGACGGTGACGGCATCGGCGTCCAGGGCCGGCAGACTCCGCCGTACGGTCGCCCCCTCCACCTCCCGGACGTCCGCCTTCGCGGACCGGGCCGCCCGGCCCCCGTACGCCACGATCACCTTGACGCCGTCGCGGTAGGCCCGGCGCGCCTCGGGACGGCTGAGATCCGTCAGATCGAAGAGCCGCCGGTCGACCTTCCCGGCGGCGATCAACTGCTCGGCGTCGTACGGAATCGCGTAATGACGGCCGCGGTCGGTGAACGATCTGACCGGTATGCCCTGGCGGCCCGCGCCGGGTTCGGAGCCGGTCAGCCGGCCCTCGGCGTCGACGGTGACCCGGTCGCCGGTGACCAGGGTCAGGGTGTGGACGGTGGTCGCCGACGGGCCGTCCGATAAGGCCGTACGCGCCCCGCTCTTCGGTGTGCCGGCGGTCGCCGGGCTGGTCAACCCGGCCGTCAGGGCCAGGCCCACGGCGATCGTGACGCCGGGACCCATCCCTGTGCCGAGACGTTTTCCGCTCCGTTGTCGCATGGCTCTCCCCAGGAGGAAGTCATCGGGAACCGGGGGAGGTACGTCCTTCCCCCGGTGCCGGAAGCATGTCCGGGCCGGGGGCCGAGGCCAACAGAACGGCGACCGTGATAACTCGGAATTACGTAATCGCCGCGTAATAGCGGGGTGGTGGGGTGGTGGGGTGGTGTGGGCCGGAACGGAGACGGCCCGTCCGGGCCGGAGGACGATGCCCCGGGCCCGGACGGGCCGTTTTCGCGTGCTACCGCGTTCTACCGCGTGCTACCCCCGTACGGCGGTCACCTGCCGAGGTAGGCGTTGTGGACCGTCAAGGACACCTTGCCGCCCGACTTGTCGACGGCATGGGCCCGCAGGGTGATCCCCTTGCCCTTGGCGGGGTTCTTCACCGTGATCTTGCCCTTCTTCACGGTGACTTTCTGCCACTTCTTCCCGCCGTCGTACGAGACGGAGACGGCCAGCGACTTCAGGTTCTTCCCGGCGGCCGGACCCGCGACGGTGACCGGATAGGTCTGCGTCTTCCCGGCCGGGGCCGTGGAGTCGAGCGCGACATCGGGGGTGAACCGGACTGTCGACAGCGGCAGTTGCGTCCAGGCGTCGGTCCGCTGGGAGCGGAACGTCCACGACGCGTCCACCCGGGACCCGGCCTTCGTCACGCTCGGCGCCCTGGTCACCGAGGTCGCCAGCGTGTAGGTCGCCGCCTCCGGGGACAGGGTGAACAAGTCGCCGCTGGGCGGCGCGTCGACCTTGCCGACCAGTGTCGACCCCCGGTGCAGGGTCGTACGGGCGGTGTCGTGCGTGTAGTGCAGGGCGATATTGCCCCATCCGTCGGAGAAGAGCGGCAGATTGCCCCAGAGGGCGTCGTTCTCCCGGAAGACCCCCCAGTCCTGCGTCGTCGCGGGAGCGTGGGCCCCGGTGTTGAAGTCGAACCGGTACTTCTTCCCCGCGGTGAGGCTGCGCGCCGCCGGGAACATGTACGACGCCTCGGGCTCCATCCAGTCGTCCAACGACTTCAGCTGCGAGAACGACAGGTCCCACTTGACGCCGTCGGCCGTCGTCAGCCAGCTCGTCCGGCGGTTCGGCGCGGCGTCGAAGGTGAGCGCCCCCATGCCGTAGAGGCCCGGGATCACGGCGTAGGCGGTGTAGTCGCTCGTCTTGCCGGGGACCGAGACGCCGAGACCGACGTCCGCCCGGGCGAAGTCGCCGGCCTTGTACCGCTTGGTCAGACCGGTCGGGAAGCGGGTGCCGCCGGACTTGTGGACGGTGTTGTAGTCGGTACCGGGCTTCTGCCAGTTGCCGTGGGCCCAGGCGGTCACCGAGCCGCCGGAGAGCGACGGGCCGACATGCGCGGTCCGGAGGTTGTTCAGGCTCGGGGTCAGGGACATGCCCGTGGACCTCGACTGGCCGTGGCGTACCTCGAACAGCATGGTGCCGATCGTCTCGTTCACCGCGGTGTCCGGCACGGTGATACTGACCGGCTTGGTGGTCCTGACGTCCAGCACGGCCGAGACGTTCCGGTCCACCACCAGGCGCGGCTGGAGCAGCAGATCGACGCCCGCCGCCGGATCGTCGTACTTGAACGACTCGCCGACCAGCACGTACTCGCCCTTGGGCACCCGTATCGTCCGCTCCCCGGTGGAGAGGTCGACCGGGATGCTCACCTCCTCGGACGGGTCGCCGAGCAGGGCGAGCCGCGCCGTCGCGTCGCGGTCGGGCGCGCCGTCCCGGCCGATCGCCCGGACGGTGACGTCGTACGACTCCCGCTCGCGGTCCACGGCGGCGGCCGTACGCAGCACGGTTCGGCCGTCGTCACCGGTCGCCACGACCGTGGCGTGGTAGCGGCCGTCGACCGCGCCGGGGACCGCGATGTTCGAGGTCACGTCGAGGGTCGCGGTGCCGCCCGCGGGCACGGTGATCCGCTGGGCGCCCAGGGTGAACAGACCGGCGGGCGCCGCCTGCCCGTCGGGCCCCTTCGCGTCGGTGACGGCCACGTCGAGGGTGATCCCGGCCGGGCCGTCGTTGCGGTACGTCAGCCGCTCGGTGGCGGGCGCCGCGTCGTCGTGCGGCCAGCGGTGGGTGCCGAGGGCCAGGGACGCCGGCTCCGCGGTGACCTGCTGTCCGATCGCCCGGTCGACCGCGATCCGGCCGGTGCCCTGCTCCCACACGGTGTACGGTCCCGGCTTCGCCGAACCCGCGAGCGCGGCCTTGATCCGGGGGCCGGCCCAGCCGGGGTTCCGCTGCTTGAGGAGGGCGGCGGCGCCCGCGACATGGGGCGCGGCCATCGACGTACCGGAGAAGGTGGCGTACCCGGGCGGGCTCTGGCCGCCGGTGCCGGTGGCCGCAGCGGCGGTCACATCGACGCCCGGCGCGGTGACATCCGGCTTGATGCCTCCGTCGTCCCACCGGGGGCCGCGGCTGGAGAAGTACGCGAGACCGTCGTTGTCGTCCACCGCGCCCACGGTCAGCGCGCCCGCGGCGGTGCCCGGGGTGCCGACGCTGGACGCCGTGGGGCCCGAGTTGCCGGCGGCGATGGCGAACAGGACGCCCTTCTCGGCCGTGTACTTGTTGACCAGGGCCTCCACCGGGTCGACCCCGGGGCTGTCGGCGCCGCCCAGACTCATATTGACGACATCGGCGCCCTGGGCGACGGCCCAGTCGATCCCCGCCATCACCCCGGACCAGCTGCCGCTGCCCCCGTCGTTGAGGACCTTGCCGTTGAGGAGCGTTGCGGCGGGCGCGACACCCTTGAACCGCGCGTCCTTGGTCCCGTTCCCGGCCGCCGTCGATGCCACATGCGTACCGTGGCCCTCACGGTCCTTTGCGTCGGCCGCGTCGGAGAAGTTCTGCGCCGCGGCGACCCGGCCCGCGACATCGGGATGGGAGTCGTCGATGCCCGTGTCCAGGACGGCGATCTTCACCCCGGCGCCGTCCAGCTGCCGCGACCAGGCCGCGGGCGCCCCGATCTGCGTCGTGGTCTTGTCCAGGCTCGCCTTGACGACGGCGTCGAGCCAGATCTTCTCCACCCCGGCGTTCGCGGCGAAGGTGCCACCGCGCGCCGGTCCGGTGAGGGCCTTCCACAGGGCCGTGGCGTTCCGCGGGTCCGCGGTCAGCGCCTCCGCGTTCACCGCGGGTAGCGCCCGCCGCTCCTTGACCCCGTCGGCCGCCCGGACCCCGGCCTTCGCCGCCCCGGCGGACGCCCCGCCGTAGGTGACGATCACCTTTGTGCCCCCGCGGTGCACCCGCCGGGCGTCCGCACCGGCCAACTCGGTGATGTCGAACAGCCGTTGGTCGACCTTCCCGGCCGCGATCAGCCGCTGCGCGTCATGCGGGACGACATAGGTACGACCCCCGCTCCGCTGCGTCTGGAAGGGCATTCCCTCCCGGCCCTCACCCCGCCGGACGGAGACGACGTCCCCCTGGGGCCCGATGTGTACGCGGTCCCCGGTGACCAGGGTGACGGTATGCGCCACCACCCCGCGCCCCCGCTGACCCCCCGTATCGCCCCCTCCACCGGGGGACTTGCCGCCCGGTACCCCACCCGCTCCCACGGTGAGCGCCGTACCGGTGACGACGGCGACGGATATCAGTAACGACCTTCTGGCGCGTCTACGCATGCTCTCCCCTGAAGTGGTTCGAATGCCCGTGCCTTTCGGGTCCGGGCAGTATCACCAGGGGTGTTGCGGTTGCTCAATGGAGTGAAAAGGGTTGCCTACGATTCGGACAGCTTGACGATCTTCCCCGCGATGCCGGACATCCGGACGGACGCTCATCCCCTCGGGGCTCCGGCCTGCGCGCGCCGCTCTCCACGTGCCACGGAACCCGGCACGACCGGCCGGACGACCGGCATCACCTGATCGGCGCCCGCATGAAGACGCCGCCCGGCCCGGCCGGTGATGGCCTCGATATCGCCCCAGGCGATCACGGCCTTCCCTCCCCGGCACGAAGGTGCCGGGGAGGGAAGGAACCCGGGCCGGGGGCGGAGACCACGGCCTCAGCCGTCGGCGCGGGCCACGCCCACCGGGCAGCTGACCCCCGTACCGCCGATGCCGCAGTATCCGCCGGGGTTCTTGTCCAAGTACTGCTGGTGGTAAGCCTCGGCGGGGAAGAAGGGGCGGCCTTCGGCCGGGAGGATCTCCGTGGTGATCGTGCCGTAGCCGGAGCCGGTGAGGACCTTCTGGTACGCCGCGCGGGACGCCTCGGCGGACTCGGCCTGGGCGGGGGAGTGGGTGTAGATCGCCGAGCGGTACTGGGTGCCGACGTCGTTGCCCTGGCGGAAGCCCTGCGTCGGGTCGTGGGACTCCCAGAAGAGCTTGAGGAGCTGGTCGTAGGAGACGACCGCCGGGTCGTAGACCACCCGGACCGCCTCGGTGTGGCCCGTCGCGCCCGAGCAGGCCTCCTCATAGGTGGGGTTCGGCGTATGGCCGCCCTGGTAGCCGACGAGGGTCGTCCACACTCCGGGGGACTGCCAGAACTTCCGCTCGGCGCCCCAGAAACAGCCCAGGCCGAAGTCCGCGACCTCCAGGCCGTCCGGATACGGGCCCAGCAGGGGGTTGCCCAGGACCGTATGGCGCTCGGGGACCTGGAAGGCGGGGGAGGGACGGCCGGGGAGCGCCTCCTCCGGGGTGGGCAGGACGGGGACGCGGCGGGACAGGAACATGCGGATTCCTCCTCGGGAGGTCGGTATCCGGAGAACGCCGCGGACGCCGCGGACATTCCGGAAACATCGTGCGCCCGGTCGGGCACGCCGCGCCACCTCCGGCGGCGCGGCCGGGCGACCTGTCTCGTATACACAAATGACAATTCCGACGACTAAACCAGTGTAGAACTCTGAGGTCGCCGAATCAATAAAAAA
>NZ_JBHYZV010000065.1:0-46696 GCF_042753905.1 Streptomyces sp. NPDC059248
CTGGAAGGAGAGCGCGCGCAGGCCGCGAGGAACGAGCGGTCGAGCACGGTCGACTGAAGAACACGGCTGAAGCGCCCCGGAGGCGAACCGAGCCCTCAAAAAAAGGGGCGGCCGGATAGGGTCACGGCCATGAACGATCTCGGCAAGGGCTTCGGCTATCTGATGAAAGGCCAGCGCTGGGTCGCGACCCGCGGCCGCTGGCTCGGACTGGGGCTGCTCCCCGGTCTGGTGACCATGGTCCTCTATTTCGGGGCTCTCGTCGGTCTCTTCTTCGGCGCGGACGACTTCGTTGCCTGGGTTTCGCCGTTCGCCGACGACTGGTCGTCGCCTTGGCTGGGGATCTTCCGCGGCACTCTGACGGCGCTGACTTTCGGGTTCGGTCTCTTCCTCGCCGTGATCACCTTCACCGCCGTGACCCTGCTGGTCGGGCAGCCGTTCTACGAGTCGCTGTCCGAGGAGGTCGACCGGAGCGAAGGCGGTGCGGTCCCCGAGTCCGGCAACTCGTTCTGGGGCGATCTGTGGATCTCCGCCCGGGATTCGGTACGGATCCTGATCCGGGTCGCGTTCTACGGTGTCATCCTCTTCGCCCTCGGTTTCATTCCCGTCCTCGGGCAGACCGTCGTCCCCGTCCTCGGGTTCTGCGTTTCCGGTTTCTTCCTGGCGGAGGAGCTGACCGCCGTGGCCCTTCAGCGCCGGGGCATGGTGCTGAGGGACCGGTTGACGCTGCTGCGCGGTCGGCGGATGCTGACCCTCGGCTTCGGCGTACCGCTCACTCTGGCGTTCCTGGTGCCGTTCGTCGCGGTGTTCCTGATGCCGGGCGCGGTGGCGGGCGCGACGCTGATGGCCCGCGACTTGGCACCGCTGCCGGACCCCGGTGACGTGTCACCGGAAGCGGCGGACGCGGCCGTACCGGAGGGGAACGCGGACCCCGTCCCGTATCACCCGCAGGGACGGAACCCGTACGCCTGACGCGACAACGGTCGCCGCGCCCGGCGGACGACGAGTCCGTCGGGCGCACCGGCACCGGAACCGGCAGCGTCACACCGGCAGCTCGGCCACCACCACACCCGCCGCCGTGTCCGCCCCGGCCAGCCGGACGCCGTCCGGGCCCCAGATGGCGCTCCCGCCCCGGCAGTCGCCGCAGTCGTTCATGCCGAGGGTGTTGGCCAGTACCACATACAGCCCGTTCTCCCGGGCCCGTACCGGATACACCGCGTCGAACGAGTCATTGCCCGACTCCAGGACCGAACTCGCCAGATACACCGCCGCGCCCGACTCCCGGGCCCGCGACGCGACCTCGGGGAAGCGGTTGTCGTAACACGTGGCCAGGGCGAACCGGACGCCGTCGAGGACGAAGGCGCCGTCCGCCGTGCCCACCGCGAACAACTCCTCCTCCACACCGTGCAGATGCCGCTTGTCGTAGCGGCCCAGCGGCGTCCCGTCCGGGCCGACGACCAGCGATGTGATCGCCGGCCGCCCGGCCGCCGTCCGTACGAAACCGTTGACCACGGCCGCCGTCCCGGTCTCCCGGCACGCGTCGCGCACCGGGCCGAGCCGGATGTCGTCCTCGTCGAGGACCGACGAAGGATCCCGGGCGAGCAGATCGAGGTGGTAGCCGGTCGTCGCGGTCTCGGGGAGGACGACGAGCCGGGCGCCGCGCCCCGCGCCCGTACGGATCAGCTCGGCGACGGTCCCGACATTGGCCGTCACATCGCCGGGTACGGGCGCGAACTGGGCTGCCGCTATCTTCATACGGTCATCATCGCTCAGCGCTCCTTACCGGCTGCCACCCGCACGATCTCCGTGACCTGCGCGATGATGTCCAGCCGGTTCCGGACGAACTGCGGGTCGGTCAGTTCGGTGGTGTTGCCCGTGCCGAACGCGAGTACCGGGGTGTGCACATGGCCGCCCGGAGTGGTCAGGCCCAGCCGGTCGCGCAGCAGGGTGGCCCGGTAGGCGATCTCGTTGGACAGGTAGTTGCCGCCGCCGCCCGCACGGGCCGTGGACCCCGGGGTCGGTCCGTCCGGCCGGTCGACGGGCGTGGTGCCGCCCGCCGGGATCTCCGTCACCGAGGTGTTGTCGTACACCGGGAAACGGCCCGTGGGCGCCGCCGTGATCGCGGCCACGGGCAGTGTCGACGAGGTCCACTGCGGCTGGGGTGCCGGGCCGCTCACCGGGACCGTCTCCAGGCGGGACACGTTGTCGTTGTCGCCGAAGCCGCCGCGCCAGGCGCCGTTGGTCCGCTCGATGTCGAAGCGGCCGGGCCGGCCCTGGCTCACCGTGGTGAACAGGTCCACCTTCGACAGATGGGGCCGCAGGGTCCGCTCGACCGTACCGTCGGCGAAATCGGCCCAGCGGACCGGGAAGACGGCGGTTTCGATCCGCGCCCTTCCCTCCGCCGTCTCGATCACCTTGCCGTCGAGGGCGAGGGCCGTGGCGCCCGAGGGGTTGCTGATCCGGATGTCCCGGTCGAGCGTGAAGGGGTCGAACCCGGTGAGCAGGATCCGCTTGACGTCACCGTCGCGCCGGTCGTGCTTCTTCCCGCCCGGCAGCCGGATCGAGTCCTGGCCGCGCGACGACCGCTCCAGCCGGTCGAGCAGCCGGGCGCGCTCCGTGTCGCAGAGGTCGAACGACGGCTGCCACAGACGGAGTTCGCGGACGAGCGCCAGTCGCGCCCAGTACAGCGGACGGTCGTCGTCCCGGGTCAGATCGCCCACGAGCGGCCCCCGGCCCTGCGCCCGGTCCACGGCCCGCTCCCACAGTGCCGCGCCGTGCCGGGCGACGGCCTTCTCCGCGCGATGGTACGAGTCCGCCCCGGCCAGGGCCCGGGCGAGGGCGGGCGCCGCCGTGTCGAAGCCGGAGCGCCGCAGGATCTCCCGCGGCACGGCCCGGTCCAGCCGCGCCTCCTCGACCGTGGCCGGCGCAGGCGCGGCCGAGGGTACGCCCCCGGCCGCCGGGGCCGGGGGAGCGGCCTGGGCGGGCACGGTCAGGGCGACGGAGACCACCACGGCGGTGGCGGCGGTGACCAGGGAGGGGAGGCGCACGGACATCGCGGATATCGAGGACACGGGGGTGATCCTTCCGTTGGACGGGTGGCGGAAGTATCACCTCGGGCCGGTCCCCCTGGCTACGTGATCGTTTTCAGCCACCGGCACGCCACGGCCGCGGCGCCCGGCCATGGCTCCCGGCTCCCGGCCACGGACCCCGCCCCGGGCCGCCACCCCTCCGCCGGGCGCCGGAGGGTCCGGCGCCCGGCCCGGGGTCACTTCGGTACGGACGCCGCCGTGATGTTCCGGTAGGCGATCTCCGCGAGTGCGCTCTGGCCGTCCTTGCTCGGATGGAACCAGTCCCACCGGCTGAGCAGCTCGCCGTCGAAGCGGTACGAGTACACGGCGCCCCCGTCGTAACGGCACCGCTGGTCCTTGCCGCAGACGTCCTTCAGGACCGCGTTGTACTCCTCCACCCGCCGCTGCACCCGGTCGCGGCGCTCCGTGGCCTCCGGGCCCAGGTCCTGGGAGTCCCCGAGCATCGACGAGCAGATGCCGAGCTTCCAGATCTGACGGCCGATCGGGTCTTTCCGCCCGGTCTCCCAGAGCCGCTTGAGGTTCGGCACGCTCGATACGTACACCTGGCTCTTGGGCGAGGTCCGGCGCAGTTCGCGCAGCGCGCCCGTGAACGACGCCCGGAAGTCCGCCACCGGTGTCATCCGGTCGGCGGAATCGCTGCACGCGTCGTTCGCGCCGACCATGACCGTCACCAATTCGGGCTTACGGGCCGCCGCCCGGGTCATCTGGGCCGAGAGGTCTTCGGCCTCGGCGCCCGTCTTCGCGTAGTTCCAGGTCCGCTCGGACACCCCGGCCGCGTTGCCGAGCAGCCGCATCGCCAGGCTCCGTACCTCGGTGTCGGTTCCGGTCGCCCAGGACGACTCCGGACAGTCCGCGAGCACCACACAGGCGTTGAAACTGCGGGTGATGGAGTCGCCCACGGCCGCGATCGAGCCGGGGCTGCGGTCCCAGACGAACTCCGGGGCCTTCCTGGCCGGGGCCGCCTTGCTCTGCGTCTCCGACGAGCCCTCGCAGCCGGTGGCGGCGAGCGTGAGCGCGAGTATCGCGGCGGTCCCGGCGGCGACGCGCCGAGCGCGCGCGCCGCGCCGCCCGCGCCGCTCGGGGGCCGCGGTTCCCCCGCCCCCGGAGCCGGGTCCTCCGGCGTCTGTGATCGTCATGGCTCTCGTATCCGGGTGTTGGTCGCGCATCCCGGTGTCCCCTCCGTGTCGATGCCCCCGAGGTCCTGCCGAGTGAAAGCTTGGTGCGTACAGCCCGCCGGACCGACATTACGTCACCCCGTGGGCACCCACTCACGGTAGCTTTTTCCCCGTCGGTCCAGAGGCATCGTGCCCATAGGCTCCGGTAAATTACATCACGTCACATGCTGTCCCTTTTGTGGAGATTCACTCCTGATGATGTTTACTGAGAGCGCTGGGAAGGCGATCCTCGTCCCACACTGGAGGTCCCGGTGACGACACGCGGCGTTCTCTACGTCCACTCCGCTCCGCGCGCGCTCTGTCCGCACGTCGAATGGGCGGTCGCGGGTGTACTCGGTGTACGGGTACAGCTCGACTGGATCCGGCAGCCCGCGTCCCCGGGCACCTGGAGAGCCGAGCTCTCCTGGCGGGGCGAGGTCGGCACCGCCTCCAAACTGGCGTCCGCGCTCCGCGGCTGGCACCTCCTCCGCTTCGAGGTGACGGCCGAGCCCTGCGCCACCGCCGAAGGCGAGCGCTACAGCGCCACCCCCGACCTGGGCATCTTCCACGCCGTCACCGGCATCCACGGGGACATCCTCATCCCCGAGGACCGGCTGCGCGCGGCCATGGTCCGCTCCGCCGGGGGCGAGACCGATCTGGAGGCCGAGCTGTCGAAGCTGCTGGGCAAGCCCTGGGACGACGAGCTGGAGTCCTTCCGCCACGCGGGCGAGGGCGCCCCGGTCCGCTGGCTCCACCAGGTGGTCTGACCCGGGACGCGACGTGGCTGGTCGTGGGGTTCCGCCCTCTTGGGGTTCGACATTGACAACCGGGCAGCGGCGGAGTTCCAGGGGCGCGGGGAACTGCGCGACCAGCCACTGACGGCCCGCAGTCGGGTACGGCCGGACCGATCGCCTTCTGTTCCGTGCAAACGAGAAAGCTCGTACACCCTTTCAGGGTGTACGAGCCTTTGACTCTTCGAGAAACCTCGCGTCACGCCGAGCGGAACGCCAGCACCACGTTGTGGCCGCCGAACCCGAACGAGTTGTTGATGGCCGCGATCGTGCCGGCCGGCAGCGCCCGCGCCGCGCCGCGGACGACGTCCGCGTCGACCTCCGGGTCCAGCTCGTCGATGTTGATCGTCGGCGGGGCCGTCCGGTGGTACAGCGCCAGCACCGTCGCCACGGTCTCGATACCGCCCGCGCCGCCCAGCAGATGACCCGTCATCGACTTGGTCGCCGAGACGGCCACATGGTCGAGGTCGTCCCCGAGGACCTGGCGCAGCGCCTTCACCTCGGCGACGTCACCCAGCGGGGTGGAGGTGGCGTGCGCGTTGAGGTGTGCGATCTGCTCCGGCTTGAGGTCCGTCGTCGCCAGCAGCGCCCGCATCGCCGCGGCGATGCCCCGGCCCGTGGGCTCGGGCTGGGCGATGTGGTGGCTGTCGGCGGAGAGGCCCTGGCCGAGCACCTCGCAGTAGATCTTCTTCGCGCCGCGCCGGGCGGCGTGCTCGGCGGACTCCAGGATCACGACGCCCGCGCCCTCGCCGAGGACGAAGCCGTCGCGGGCGGTGTCGTACGGCCGCGACGCCTTCTCGGGCTCGTCGTTGTTCTTGGACATCGCCATCATGTTGGCGAAGGCGGCCACGGGCAGCGGGTGGATCGCCGCCTCGGTGCCGCCGGCGACGACGACGTCGGCCCGGCCGGTACGGATCATCTCGACCGCGTAGCCGATCGCCTCCGCGCCCGAGGCGCAGGCCGAGACCGGGGTGTGCACTCCGGCCCTGGCGTTGACCTCCAGGCCCACATTGGCGGACGGGCTGTTGGGCATGAGCATGGGCACCGTGTGCGGGGAGACCCGCCGCGGGCCCTTCTCCTTCAGTACGTCGTACTGGTCGAGCAGGGTGGTGACACCGCCGATACCGGAGGCGATGACCGTGCCGAGACGGTCCGGGTCGAGACCCGTCTCGTCACCGGCGGGGGCCTCGTAGCCCGCGTCCGCCCATGCCTCCCGGGCCGCGATCAGCGCGAACTGCGCCGAGCGGTCCAGTCGGCGGGCCAGCGGCCTGGGCAGGACCTCCGAGGGGTCCACCGCCGCGGTGGCGGCGATCCGTACCGACAGCTCGCCGAAGAGCTCGGGGTCGAGCGCCTTGGCTCCGGAGCGCCCGGAGACCAGGCCTTCCCAGGTCGATGCGCTGTCGCCACCCAACGGTGTGGTTGCGCCGATACCGGTGACGACCACGGTGCGATTGGTCGAGTTCATCGGAATTCTTTCTCCACGTGTAGGGGGTGCTGAATGTCCCGGCGCCACCGGACAGGTGGCGACAAGCGCGCCCGAACCTGAGGCTGGTCGATCAGCCCTGGTGGTCGAGGATGTACTTCGCGGCGTCGCCGACCGTCTTGAGGTTCTTGACGTCGTCGTCGGGGATCTTGACGTCGAAGCGCTCCTCGGCGGCGACGACGACCTCGACCATCGAGAGCGAGTCGACGTCCAGGTCGTCGGTGAAGGACTTGTCCAGCTGGACGTCCTCGACCGGGATACCGGCGATCTCGTTCACGATCTCGGCGAGACCGGCGACGATCTCCTTCTCAGTGGCGGCCATGTGGCGCTCCTTCGATTCTGTGCTGTGTCTGTCTGGCTGTTGTCCGGCACGACTTGCGTCTGGATGCCAGGGGTGGCGGCCCGGACCGTCTGGGACCCGGCCACCGGTCCGGATGATCCGGAGTGACTAGGGGAGGGTAACGACCGTCGCTGCGTAGACGAGACCCGCCCCGAAGCCGATGACGAGCGCCGTGTCGCCGCTCTTCGCCTGCCCGGTCGCCAGCAGCCGCTCCATCGCGAGCGGGATGGAGGCGGCCGAGGTGTTGCCGGTGGTCTCCACATCGCGGGCGACCGTGACGTGCTCCGGCAGCTTCAGCGTCTTCACCATCGAGTCGATGATCCGCATATTGGCCTGGTGCGGGATGAAGACATCCAGGTCGTCGGCGGTGATCCCGGCGGCGTCCAGCGCCTGCTGGGCCACCTTCGCCATCTCGAACACGGCCCAGCGGAAGACCGCCTGGCCCTCCTGCCGGATCGCGGGGAACTTCTCCACCGTGCCGCCGTCGCGGTAGTCCGTCCAGGGCACGGTCTGCTTGATGGTCTCGGACTTGTCGCCCTCGGAGCCCCAGACCGTGGGGCCGATCATCGGCTCGGCCGCGGGTCCTACGACCACCGCGCCCGCGCCGTCGCCGAAGAGGAAGGCCGTCGCGCGGTCCTCCAGATCGGTCAGATCGCTCAGCCGCTCCACCCCGATGACCAGGACGTAGTCGGCGGAACCGTCGGTGATCATGCCCTTGGCCAGGGTGAGCGCGTAGCCGAAGCCGGCGCAGCCCGCGGAGATGTCGAACGCGGCGGGCTTGATCGTGCCCAGCCGGTCGGCGATCTCGGTGGCGACCGCGGGGGTCTGCTGGAAGTGGGAGACGGTGGCGACGACGACGCCGCCGATCTGGTGCGGCTCGACGCCCGCGTCCGCCAGCGCCTTCCCCGACGCCTCCAGGGACATCGCGGTGACGGTCTCCTCGTCGGACGCCCAGTGGCGGGTCGCGATGCCGGAACGGGACCGGATCCACTCGTCCGACGAGTCGATCTTCTCCAGGATCACGTCATTGGGTACGACCCGGACGGGCCGATAGCCGCCGACGCCCATGATCCGTGCGTACGGAGCGCCCTTGCTGGGCTTGATCTTCGCCATGTGTACGGCTCTCCTTGTCCAGATCCGGGTCGCGTCAGGCCGCCGGGCCGGTGTGCTCGGCGATCAGCTCGCGGGCCGCGGCGAGATCGTCCGGCGTCTTCAGCGCGAGGGTCTTCACACCCGGCAGGGCCCGCTTGGCGAGTCCCGTGAGCGTGCCCCCGGGGCACAGCTCCAGCAGGGCGGTGACGCCCAGCTCCCGGAAGGTCTCCATGCACAGGTCCCAGCGGACCGGGTTGGCGACCTGTCCCACCAGCCGGGCGACGACCTCTTCACCACCGGTGACGACGGCGCCGTCCTTGTTCGAGACGTACGACACCTTCGGGTCGGTGACCGTCAGATGTGCCGCCGCCTTCTCCAGTGTGGCGGCCGCGGGCGCCATATGGGCGGTGTGGAACGCGCCGGCCACCTTCAGCGGCACGACACGCCGGACACCCTCCGGCTTGTTCTCGGCCAGGGCGGCCAACTGCTCCGCCGTACCGGCGGCCACGATCTGCCCGGCGCCGTTGACATTGGCCGGGGTGAGACCGAGTCCCTCCAGATGGCCGACGACCACATCGGCGTCGCCGCCGAGCATCGCCGCCATACCCGTCTCGGTCACGGCGGCGGCCTCCGCCATCGCCAGACCGCGGGTACGGACGAACCGCAGCCCCGCCTCCTCGTCGAACACTCCGGCGAGCACGGCGGCGGTGATCTCGCCGACGCTGTGGCCCGCGACGGTGCCCGGGTGTACGTCGCCGAGCGCGTGCGCGGCCACCAGACCGGCGGCCACCAGCAGCGGCTGGGCCACCGAGGTATCCCGGATCTCGTCCGCGTCGGCCTGGGTGCCGTAGTGGACGAGATCGAGGTCGACGGCGGCGGACCAGGCGGTGAGCCGGTCGGCGACGCCGGGGAGGTCGAGCCAGGGAGTCAGGAAGCCGGGCGTCTGGGCGCCCTGGCCGGGAGCGACGAGTACGAGCACTCTCACACTCTCTCTTGTATGCCGTCCCCGACGCCCGTGGGGACAGGGACGAAGAACCGCCAGGGGAATTGTGGGTGTCCAACAAAAGTCTAGGCTTGGGGATCTCCGTGGGCCAAGCGCCCGAGGATGAGGGCGATTCGCAGCGTAAAGGCCGAACGGACATCGGAGGGTGACCATCCGGTGACATCGGTCACACGTCGCAGCCGGTAGCGCACGGTGTTGGGATGGACGAAGAGCATCCGGGCGGCGCCTTCCAGACTGCTCGCCTGCTCCAGATAGACACTGAGAGTTTCCAGCAGGGCGGAGCCCGCTTCCTCCAGTGGTCTGTAGATCTCCTCCACCAGCTGTTCACGAGCCGCCGGATCGGCCGCGATCGCCCGCTCCGGGAGGAGATCGTCCGCCAGTACCGGACGCGGCGCGTCCTGCCAGGCCTGGCAGGCCTTCAGCCCCGCCGCCGCGGCCTGTGCCGAGCGGGTCGCGGCCAGCAGGTCGGGCACCACGGGTCCGGCCACCACGGGTCCGGCCGCGTACGGTCCGATCAGCGCCTTCGCCACCTGTAGCGGGTTGTCGCTGCCGCCCGCGATCACCACGAGACGGTCGCCGAGCACCCCGGTCAGGACCTGGAGCTTGGCATGCCTGGCCGCCCGCCGGATGGCCTCCACGGTCAGCTCGCTGTCGCCGTCGGGGGCGGTACCGAGGACGACGCAGACGTGCTCAGGCGCGTTCCAGCCCAGGGCCGCGGCCCGGGACACCGCGCCCTCGTCGGCCTCGCCCGACAGCACCGCGTTCACCACCAGCGACTCCAGCCGGGCGTCCCAGGCGCCCCGGGCCTCCGCCGCCTGCGCGTACACCTGGGCCGTGGCGAAGGCGATCTCCCGGGCGTACACCAGCAGCGCCTCGCGCAGCACCGCCTCGTCACCGGGGGCCGCGACCTCGTCGATCGCGGTCTCCATCACCTCGATCGTGGTCCGCACCATCTCCACGGTCTGCCGCAGGGTGATGGCCCGGGTCAGCTCCCGCGGCGCCGTCCCGAACACATCCGTCGAGATCGCCTGCGGGGTCTCCGGATGCCGGAACCACTCCGTGAACGCCGCGATACCGGCCTGGGCGACCAAGCCGATCCACGACCGGTTCTCCGGGGGCATGGCCCGGTACCACGGCAGTGTCTCGTCCATGCGCGCGATGGCGTTGGCCGCCAGCCGCCCCGATGACTGCTCCAGGCGCTTCAGGGTCGCGAGATGAGGGTGGGCGTCGTTCGATCCAGGTTCGGGCACGTGGACAAGACTGCCTTATCCGGTGACGGGGAGGGCCCGCCGGGGCGGAACCGGCCCCGTCGGCGCCAGCTACCGTGTCGTCCGTGATCGACGTACGCCGCGCCGCGCAGCGCTACCCGGGCGGGGAGCCCGGCAACGGTATCGAGACCGCCCACGCCTTCTCGTTCGGGGCGCACTACGACCCGGCGAACCTCCGCTTCGGCACCCTCATCGCCTGCAACGAGGAGCGGCTGGCGCCCGGCGCCGGGTTCGCCGAACACCCCCACAGCCATACCGAGATCGTGACCTGGGTCGCCGGGGGCGAACTCACCCACGAGGACGGCACCGGCACCGCCACCGTCGTCCGCCGCGGCGACCTCCAACGGCTGAGCGCCGGGGACGGGGTGCGCCATGTCGAACGCAACGCCGGGGACACGCCCCTGGTGTTCGTCCAGATGTGGCTGATGCCGCTGGAGCCGGGCGGTACCCCGTCGTACGAGGTCGTACGGGGAATCGGCGACACGGCCCCGTACCATCTGCCGCAGGCCGGGGCGGCGCTCCACGTCCGCCGCCCGGCGGCCGGGGAGCGCGCCGGTGTCCCGGACGCCACGGCCGCGTACCTCCATGTCGTCCACGGCGGGATCGACCTGGCGGGGCGGACACTCGGCCCCGGTGACTCGGCCCGCCTCACCGACACCGAGGGCCTGACGCTCACGGCCTCACCGGACGGGCCGGCGGAGGTGCTGATCTGGGAGTTCCCGACCCTGCCCGGATAGGCCGTGTCACGGGTGGTCCGGCGCGGCTTACGGGTGGTCGGGCGCGGCTTACGGGTGGTCAGGCGCCGCGCAGCTCCGCGAGGACGGCGTCCGTGAACCGGGGCCACGCCTCGATCGCCCACGGGCCGAACGCCCGGTCCGTCAGGGCCACACAGGCCGCGCCCGCGTCCGGGTCGACCCACAGGAAGGTGCCCGACTGCCCGAAGTGGCCGAAGGTACGCGGCGACGACGAAGCGCCCGTCCAGTGCGGCGTCTTGCCGTCGCGGATCTCGAAGCCGAGCCCCCAGTCGTTGGGCGTCTGCCGCCCGTACCCGGGCAGCAGCCCCGCGACACCGGGCCAGGCCACCGTCATCGCGTCCCGTACGGTCCGCGCGTCCAGCAGCCGCGGCGCCTGTACCTCCGCCGCGAACCGGGCCAGATCGTCCACCGTCGACACGGCGTCCTTAGCCGCCGAGCCCTCCAGCGCCGTCGCCGTCATCCCCAGCGGTTCGAGTACGGCCTGCCGCAGATACTCCGGGAACGGGATGTCCGTCGCCTTCGCCACATGGTCGGCCAGTACCTCGAACCCGGCGTTGGAGTAGATCCGCCGGGTGCCCGGCTCCGCGCCGACCCGGTGTTCGTCGAAGGCGAGCCCCGAGGTGTGCGCCAGCAGATGCCGCACCGTGGACCCGGCGGGCCCGGCGGGCTCGTCCAGCTCCACCGCGCCCTCCTCGAACGCCACCAGGACCGCGTACGCGGCCAGCGGTTTCGTCACCGACGCCAGCGGGAAACGGTGCCCGGTCGGCCCGTACCGCCCCGCCACGGTCCCGTCGGCCCGCACCACGGCCGCGGCCGCGGTGGGAACGGGCCATGTCTCGGTGATCGCCAGACTCTGCATGCGTACGAGATTAGATGGTGGCTCCCGGGTTCCGCCGGGCGGCACTGCTACCCGGGGACGAGGGCGTAGCAGGCGAAGCCCGCCGCGAGGACTCCGGCCAGGACCCTCGTGGGGCGCGCCGTGCGCCACGGCCGCTCGAAGACCCGGGCGTACCGGCCGATCAGCAGCAGCAGCGCCGCGAACACCGGCAGCCACGCCAGCCGGGCCGCCACCCATCCCAGGGTGTCGGGCGCCGTCGTCAGGCCCGCGAGTTCACCGGCGTACGACGCCGGGACCGCCGCCGCCAGCATCGCCGTCTGGTGCCAGCACAGGATGGTCATCGCCGACAGGTTGATCACGACCACCGGCGCCCACACCTTCGGCCGCGCCAGAAGCCGCCCGATCCGCTCCCGCAGCAGGATCGCCGCACCGCTCTGTGCCGAGGCCAGCGCCAGGACCAGCAGCGACGGCGGATGGGAGTTGGTGCGGGCCTCGCCGGGGACGCCGACCATGGACGCCGGATAGCCGAAGACCAGCAGTAGGACGGCGAACAGCGCCGCACCGCCGATCAGCAGGATCCGGGCCCTGGCCCGGTCGATCCTGCCCTCGCCCCAGCTGACGCCCAGCTGATACGCGAAGAGCCAGCCCGGCAGGATGTTGAGGACGCTCAGCCAGGACGGAACGGCGTCGGCCCCCGGCCCGTACCGCATGAGATCGACGGCGGCGACCGTCAGCAGCAGGGGCGCCGCGGCCCAGAATCCGAACGCCCGTGAGGCCCGGACGCAGTACGGGGTGAGGGCCGTGACGACCGTGTAGACACCGACGAACCACAGCGGCTGGACCACCAGGGTCGACCCGGTGCGCAGGGTCGTCCCGGGGACGCCCGACGCGTACAGGACGGGGATCAGGACCGCCCATACGGCGGTCACGCCGAGCACGGGCCGGCCCAGCCGGGCCACCCGCCCCCGCAGCCAGTCGGCGGTGGAGCCGGTACGGCGGTGGTAGGAGCGGACGGAGGCGTACCCGCCGACGAGGAAGAAGATCCCGAGCATCTGGAGGACCCAGCTCGCGGGCGCGAAGAAGCCGAAGGCGCTCAGCGGGCTGGCGTTGCGCAGCGCGCCGTCGTCGCCGAGGGTGAAGCCGCCGAGCAGCCAGTGCCCGAGCGGTACGGCGAGCAGGGCGAGGGCCCGCAGGCCGTCGACCGCGCGGTCCCGGTCGGCGGGGGTGCGGCGCTCGACGCGTGCGGCGAAGGCGGCGAAGGGGGTGGCGGGGGACGGGTTCATCGGGCCTCTCCTCGGGCGATGGCGGCGAAGGCGCGGAGCGAGTCGGTGCCGGGCTCGAAGTAGCCGTCGTGGCCGCGCGCCCCGTCGGCCGGCACCGCGCGGGCGCCGAACCCGCCGGACGCGGGGTCCTCGCCGTGACCGAGCCCGAAGAAGTGGATGTTGGGTACCCGGGCGATCCAGTCGCTCGGGTTCCGCGCGGCCCATACCCGGGCGTCCGTCTTGAGGTCGGACACGGAGTCCGCGCGCATCCCGGGCGCGCCGAACACGACGATGTCCGACGCGTGGGCCCGGTCCGCGGCGAGGCCGCAGACCACGGAGCCGTAGCTGTGGCAGAACAGGCTGGGGCGGGGCGCTCCGACGGCGGTCAGACCCCGGGTGAACCGGGCCAGGCGCGGGGCGCCGGCCTCGGCGAGATCGCCGGTCGCGGCGTCGAGCCCGACGCCGACGGGGGTGGTGTACCCGGTCCAGGCGATCACGGCGGTGCCGGGGTCGGCGGGTCCGTGCAAAGCCGTGGCGTCCCTGAGGGTCGTCGCCATGCCCGCGACGACGCGGTGGCCCTTGTCCGCCCGGTCGAAGTTGCCCGCGTCGGTGTCCGACCCGGGCACGATCACGGCCACCCGCCGGGCCCGTGTCAGATCCCCGTACACCTCGGCGATCTGGCCCCGGCCGCGCGGATCGAAGGCCAGGATCCGGCGGCCGTCCCGCGTGAGGCGCTCGTACGGTGTCCCGCGCAGGGCCCGCGCGTTGGCCGCGTACCGCAGCTCGACCGGTACGCCGTCGAGGTTGCCGACGACGAGCGGATGACGCTCCACCAGCCGCTGCCGGTCGGCCGGGGCCAGGCCCGCGAAGAACGCGGCGACGCGCTCGGGTTCGGCCCGCGCCGGGTCGGGCAGCTCCCGCCCCAGCGACCGGTCCGCGCTCCATGCGGCGGCCCCCGGCGGCGGCCCGGTGACGGGTGTCTGGGCGTCGCCCGACGCCCAGCCCGCGGTCCCGGCGACGGCGGAGACGGCGAACGCGACCCCGAGCAGAACCCTCTTGAACCGGCGCATCGCCCGTTCCCCCTCCTCCGACCGCCCCGCGGTGTGCGGGTGCGACGGGAGGAAGGTAGGAACGGGACACCGCGCCGGGCGTCACGCCGGGGAGCCAACCACGGCGTCGTACCGGGGTAGGGGGTGTCCTACGCGCCCGTCCCGGGGGCGCCGGGGTCCCCCATCGCCGAAGGCATAGGGGGCGGAACCGCGCGACAAGCCGGCGAAAGCGCGCGGCCGGCAGCTACGCAGAGGCCCCCGGAGGGGCTATGCCTCGCCGGGGCGGACCAGGCCGGACTCGTACGCGAAGATCACTGCCTGGGCCCGGTCGCGGAGGTCCAGTTTGGCCAGGACGCGGCCGATGTGCGTCTTCACGGTCTGTTCCGCGACGATCAGCCGCCCCGCGATCTCCTGGTTCGACAGGCCCCGCGCGATCAGCTCCAGGACCTCCGTCTCACGCGGCGTCAGGCCTTTGAGGCGCAGGGACGGGTCCTTGCGGGGGGCCGGGCGGCGGGCGGCGAAGTCGGCGATCAGGCGGCGGGTCACCGAGGGCGCGAGCAGGGCCTCGCCGGAGGCGACGATCCGGACCGCGGCGATGAGGTCCGCCGGGGGCGCGTCCTTCAGGAGGAAACCGGAGGCCCCGGCGCGCAGCGCCTCGTACACATAGTCGTCGACGTCGAAGGTGGTGAGCATCAGCACCTTGGGGACATGGGTCACCCCCGGCGGCGGGGTCAGGACCGCCCGGGCCGCCGCGAGGCCGTCCATCTCCGGCATCCGGACGTCCATGAGGACCACGTCGGGGTGGGTCGCGCGGGCCACCTCCACCCCGGCCCGGCCGTCCGGTGCCTCGCCCACCACGTCGATATCGGCCTGCGCGGAGAGCAGCGCCGCGAACCCCGCGCGCACCATGGCCTGGTCGTCGACGATGATCACGCGGATCGTCACGCGGTCTCCTCCTCCGTCCCGGGCCCGGTCAGCGGCAGACGCGCGGCCACCCGGAATCCGCCGTCCGGCAGCGGACCGGTGTCCAGCGTGCCGCCGGTCAACCGTACGCGCTCCCGCATCCCCACCAGACCGTGCCCGGTGCCCGCCGACTCCAGCGGCCCGGCGGCGGGTTCCGGCGGCGGCCCGTTGACCACCACCACCGTCAGGTCCGCGCCGTCCGAGACCACCGACACCCGGGTGTGCGCGCCCGCCGCGTGCCGGACCACGTTCGCCAGCGCCTCCTGCGCGATCCGGTACGCCGACAGGTCGACGGCCTGCGGTACCGCCCCCGGGTCGACGCTCAGCGACAGCTCCGCGGGCACCCCGGTCCGTACCGTCGCCTCCACGAGCTGCTGGATCCGGCCGATACCGGGCTGCGGCGCCAGCTCGCCGCCGGCGTCCTCGCTCCGCAGCACCGCCAGCAGCCGCCGCATCTCCGTCAGCGACTCCCGGGCGCTCGCCGCGATCGTCCCGAACTCCTCCCGCGCCTGCTCCGGCAGCCCGTCGATCCGGTAGGGCGCCGAGTCGGCCTGGACGGTGATCACGGACATGTGGTGGGCGACCACGTCGTGCAGCTCCCGGGCGATCCTGGCCCGCTCCTCCAGCAGGGTGCGCCGCTGCCGCTCGGTCTCGCTGATGGACTCCTGCGCCGTCAGCCGCCGCTGGACGTCGCCCCGCTCCCGCAGCGCCCCCGCGGCGACCAGGATCACCCCGGACAGGACGAACAGCAGCACCCAGCCGCCGTCGCTCAGGTCGGACCGGACCAGTTCGAAGACGGCCCCGGCGATCCCGGTCGCCAGCCAGACCGCGACCAGGGTGCGCCGGGACTCCCGCAGGCCGAGGAAGACCATCAGGATCAGATAGCCGATGATCACCGTCGGGGGCCACGGCCAGGGGTTCCCCTGGGTCGCGTCGCCCGTCAGGGCCGCCCCGCCGATCACATTCGCCGCGAACACCACCCACCACGCCTGCAACGGCCGGGCCAGCGCCAGCAGCAGGGGCGTGGTCTGGGCCACCGCCAGGGCGCCGGCCGCCGCGCCGTTCATCCCGTAGTCCCTGCTCAGGACACCCACGGTGACCGGCAGCAGGGCCGCGACCGCCGCGACGGCGACCACGTACGGGGCGTACCGCGCCCAGGCCCTCCGCGAGTCGCCGAGCAGCGGGGTGGCCGGGTGGGAGGGGGTGCGGACGGCACGCACGAGCAGCGCGAGCTGTTCGCGGACGGTGCGCCACAGGGGGGTCTGCGGTGAGGAGGGGCTGGTCACCCCGACAGCCTAGGCAGCCCGCCGGGTACCGGCGTCGTACCCAGGGGTGCGATCCCGTGTCGTACCGGGGTACGACATCGCGGCGATACGGGACCGGGGGCGCCCCGGATCGCGGCCGGATCACAGCTCCGCCAGCAGCTCCGTCTTCTTCGAGGTGAACTCGTCGTCCGTCACCAGACCCGCGTCCCGCAGCTCGCCCAGGTGCCGGATCCGTTCGGCGATGTCCGCCGGGTCACGGCGGGCGGTGCTCAGGACCAGTGCCGGGGCGGGTCCCGAGCGCTGGACGGACTCCAGTACCGCGGCGGCGAACGGCAGCGATTCGTGTACCGGGCCGTTGCGCAGCCCGAAGACGACCGCCGCCGGGTCCTTGTCGGCGGCGATCTCGGCGGGCGGCGCGTGCTCCGGTATCCGGCGCAGCAGCCGCAGATGCCCGTCGAGGCCCTCGGGGGCGCGCCACTCGACGCCGCTCAGCTCGCCCACCGCGAAGCTCTGGTCGCCCGCCTTCCACTTGGCGGACGACGCGCCGGTGCGCGACCAGCGGAAGTCCACATACCGGCCGTCGAAGGACGCCCGGCCGTCGTACGCCTTGAACGCGATGGGGGAGTCGGGCGCGGCGACGACATACCGTACGGCCGGCTGGTCGGCGTCGGCGGGCAGCGCGGCGCGCAGCGCGTCGAGATAGTGGACGGCGGCGCTCTCCCGGTCCGCGGGGACCACCACCCGATACGGGTCGTTCCCCTCCTTCAGCTGACCCGCCGCCGCGGCCATCAGCGGATCCGCGCCGGGGCGCGGCCGTGCTCGCAGGACATAGGTCCCCCGCTTGCCCGGGGTGAGTGTCACCGACGCCAACGCCTCGTGGGGGATGCGGCGTTCGCGGAGCGCCTGGAACAGCTTCGGCGTGCGGTGTCCCCGTTCATAGCGGATGAGCACGGAGTCGGACTCGAACTCCCATGTGGCTTGAATTCCGGCCAGTACATCACCCATACGCCTCATCGTAGGGGTCGGGCGCCGTCACGTCGCCCCTTTGGAGCGGTGGGCTTCCCCTGATGTTCTACGCGCGTCAGGCCGCCCGTTTACCGGAGAACCGGCGGCGGATGAGCGCCCCGGCGCGGGAAACGGCTCGTGCGCCGGGATCTGATGGCGATGTGTGACCCGCTGTCCAGTCCGGCCTCCGATTTTGGCGTGAAAGCGCCGTCGTGGCCGATTGCCCGCGTCGGGCGGCTCCTGGTGCGGGAGCCGCCCGGCGTTCCGGTTCGGGGTCCGGACGGGCTCCGTGCACGGGTTCCGCGCGCCGGGGCGGCCTCCGTACGAACGTCCGTGCCCGGCGCCCGGATCCGGCGCGTACGCGGGGTTTCGCACCCCGGTCTCCCGGCGCACCCCCGGTCCCGGCGAGCCCTGTGGGCGGCGCGTGCCGGTTCCGTCGTACGTCAGGTCCGCCAGGGGGCCGCCAGCGACGGCACCAGGTGGTCCATGTAGCGCGATGTCAGATCGCGGATCGCCCGGGTGCTGTGGTCGTCGCCCGCGCTCCACCGCTGCCCCGCGACCCGCATGGCGCCCCCGAACGCCGCGACCGCGATCCGTACCCGCGGGTCCTCTTCGAAGTCGACCCCCTCACGGGCGGCGATGATCCGGCCGATCTGCTCCTCCGTCGCCAGCGACCGGCGGATATGGACCGCCAGCAGCGACGGGGTGGACTCCACGACCAGATACATCCGCATATGGAGCTGGAGCGGCACGATGTCCCCGATCGCGCTCGCGATGGTGTCCCACGCCGTCGCCACCGCCCGTCGCATCGCCTCGAACGGCGGCTCCTGCGACGGCCTGGCCCGCAGCGCGTCGAGGAAGTGCCGCTCGGTGAGGTCCTGGACCGCGAAGGCGACCTCCAGCTTGCTCGCGTAGTACCGGAAGAAGGTCCGCTGGGAGACCTCCGCGGCCTCGGCGATCTCGTCGACCGTGGTCTCGTCGAACCCCTGCGTCGTGAACAGCTCCAGCGCCGCCCGCGCCAGGGTGTCCCGGGTCCGCCGCTTCTTGCGCTCGCGCAGTCCGCCGGCCTCCGCCGGCCCGACCGTCACTTCATGCCCTCGCTCGGTGGTCTTCGGTCGTCTCCGTGGCCCGACGACCGGATGGGCCCGGGCCGGCGCCCGCGGTCACGGGCCGGGTGTGCCCCCGTCGGACCTCTTTCACCGCCGTCCCGTAGTGTCCGCACCGCACACGGCGGGGCGGACGGTCTTCGAGTCCCGTCGCTCCGGTGTGCCCGCGGGGCGGACGCGGTCAGCGTACCTGTGACCTAGTTGACAGTAACCGACTAATAAAATCCTTGGTCAAGTGTCAGTCGCTGTCACTACGCTCTCCGGTATGACTAGTCAGACCACCGTCGAAAAGGCGCCGAAGGAACCCGAGGGCGCTCTTCCGGCCCAGTCCGGGGGGCTGCGCGGCCACCCCTGGCTGACGCTCTTCGCCGTCGCGATCGGCGTGATGATGGTCGCGCTGGACGGCACGATCGTCGCGATCGCCAACCCCGTCATCGCCGACGATCTCGACGCGACCTTCGCCGACGTCCAGTGGATCACCAACGGTTACTTCCTCGCGCTCGCCGTGACCCTGATCACCGCGGGCAAGCTCGGTGACCGCTTCGGCCACCGGCAGACCTTCCTCGTCGGTGTCGTCGGCTTCGCCGCCGCCTCCGCCGCGATCGGCTTCTCGGACAGCATCGCCATGGTGATCCTGTTCCGTGTCTTCCAGGGCCTCTTCGGCGCCCTGCTGATGCCCGCCGCGCTCGGACTGCTGCGCGCCACCTTCCCCGCCGAGAAGCTGAATATGGCGATCGGCATCTGGGGCATGGTCATCGGCGCCTCCACCGCGGGCGGGCCGATCGTCGGCGGTCTGCTGGTCGAGAAGGTCAGCTGGCAGTCCGTCTTCTTCATCAATGTGCCGGTCGGGATCCTCGCGGTCGTCCTCGGTGTCCTGATCCTCAAGGACCACCGCGCCGAGAACGCCCCGCGCTCCTTCGACGTCCCCGGTATCGCGCTGCTCTCCACCGCGATGTTCTGCCTCGTCTGGGCCCTCATCAAGGCACCCGAGGCCGGCTGGGGCTGGGGCGGCGTCAAGACCTGGAGCTTCATCATCGGGGCGATCGTCCTGTTCGCCGCGTTCGCCTTCTGGGAGCAGCGCGTCGCGGAGCCGCTGATCCCGATGAAGCTGTTCCGCTCGGTACCGCTGTCCGCCGGTACGGTCCTGATGGTCCTGATGGCCATCGCCTTCATGGGCGGACTGTTCTTCGTCACCTTCTACCTCCAGAACGTGCACGGACTCGGCCCGGTCGACGCCGGTCTCCATCTGCTGCCGCTCACCGGAATGATGATCGTCGGCTCGCCGCTGGCGGGCGTGATCATCACCAAGACCGGTCCGCGGATCCCGCTGGCGGGCGGCATGATCTTCACCGCCGTCGCGATGTTCGGGATGTCGACCCTCGACAAGGGCACCAGCAGCGGTGTGATGTCCATCTGGTTCGCCCTGCTCGGCCTGGGCCTCGCGCCGGTCATGGTGGGCGCGACCGAGGTCATCGTCGGCAACGCGCCGATGGAGCTGTCCGGGGTGGCCGGTGGTCTCCAGCAGGCCGCCATGCAGATCGGTGGCGCGCTGGGCACCGCGGTACTCGGCGCGGTGATGGCCTCCAAGGTCGACAACGACCTCGCGGGCAACTGGGCGGACGCGGGGCTGCCGCCGCTGGCCGGGCACGATCTGGACAAGGCCGCGGAGGCCGTTCAGGTCGGGGTGCCCCCGGTGGCGCCCGGTACCCCGCCGGAGGTCGCGTCGACGATCGCGGACGTCGCGCACGAGACGTTCATCTCGGGCATGGGCCTGGCGTCCCTGGTCGCGGCGGGCGTCTCCGTGGTCGCCGTCTTCGTCGCCCTCCTCACCAAGCGCGGCGCCAACGCCCAGGCGGGCGCCGGAGCGGCCCACATCTGACGGGTCCCCGTGCCCCGTCGCCCCCAAGGGGCGGGGCCCGGCCCCGAGAGCCCGTCGCCCGTCCACCGGCCGGTGGGTGGTTGCTCGCGCAGTTCCTCGCGCCCCTTGGGTCTCCTGCCTGCCCCGGCGCGAAAAGTGGCGACAGGCCGGAGTACCTAGGGGCGCGGGGAACTGCGCGACAAGCCCATCACCGGGGCGCGCCCGGACGACAACGCCCGGCGGCAGGACGGACCCCGCCCCCCGGGGCCCCGCCACAAGACGAGGCCCAGGGGCGCGAGGCCCTTCACCAGTGCCCGAGCCGGAGGCTACGCGTCGCCGCCGGCCGGTCCCGGGTCCGCCGCCGCGACGTCGAGGAGCTGGTAGCGGTCGACGGCCTGCTTCAGGACCGAGCGGTCGACCTTGCCGTCCGCCGCCAGCTCCGTCAGGACCGCCAGCACGATCGAGGGCGCGTCGATATGGAACCAGCGCCGCGCCGCGCCCCTGGTGTCGGCGAAGCCGAAGCCGTCCGCGCCCAGGGACGTGTACCGGCCGGGGATCCAGCGGGAGATCTGGTCCGGTACCGACCGCATCCAGTCGGAGACCGCCACGAACGGCCCTTCCGCGCCGCCGAGCTTCCGGGTGACGTAGGGGACGCGCTGCTCCTCCTCCGGATACAGCAGGTTGTGCCGTTCCGCGTCGACCGCCTCGCGCCGCAGCTCGTTCCAGGACGTCGCGGACCAGACGTCGGCCCGTACGTCCCAGTCCTCGGCGAGCATCCGCTGCGCCTCGATCGCCCACGGCACCGCGACCCCGGACGCCAGGATCTGGGCCGGGATCCGGCCCGCGTCGCCCGCCCGGTAGCGATGGACGCCCTTGAGGATGCCCTCGACATCGACGTCGTCGGGCTCGGCCGGGTGCCGGATGGGCTCGTTGTAGACGGTCAGGTAGTAGAAGACGTCCTCGCCGTTCGGGTGCTCGGCGTCCCCGCCGTACATCCGGCGCAGCCCGTCCTCGACGATATGGGCGATCTCGAAGCCGAACGCCGGGTCGTAGGCGACACAGCCCGGGTTCGTCGAGGCCAGCAGCTGGGAGTGGCCGTCGGCGTGCTGGAGCCCCTCACCGGTCAGGGTCGTCCGCCCGGCGGTGGCGCCCAGGACGAAACCGCGCGAGAGCTGGTCGGCCATCTGCCAGAACTGGTCACCGGTCCGCTGGAAGCCGAACATCGAGTAGAAGACGTAGACCGGGATCAGCGGCTCGCCGTGGGTCGCGTAGGACGAGCCCGCCGCGATCAGGGACGCCGTACAGCCGGCCTCCGAGATCCCGTCGTGCAGCATCTGCCCGGTCGGTGACTCCTTGTACGCGAGCAGCAGCTCGCGGTCGACGGACTCGTACTGCTGCCCCAGCGGGTTGTAGATCTTGGCGCTCGGGAAGAACGAGTCCATTCCGAAGGTGCGGTACTCGTCCGGGGCGATCAGCACGAAGCGCCGGCCGATCTCCTTGTCCCGCATCAGGTCCTTCAGCAGCCGGACGAAGGCCATGGTGGTGGCGATCGACTGCTGGCCCGAGCCCTTCTTCACCGAGGCGTACGTCTTGGCGTCCGGCAGCGCCAGCGGCTTCGACCGCACCACCCGGCTCGGTACATAGCCGCCCAGCGCCCGGCGCCGGTCGTGCATGTACTGGATCTCCTCGGATCCGGGACCCGGGTGGTAGTACGGCGGCAGCCCGTCCTCCAGCGCGGAGTCCGCGACCGGGATGTGCAGCCGGTCCCGGAACCCCTTGAGGTCGTCGACGGTCAGCTTCTTCATCTGGTGGGTGGCGTTACGGCCCTCGAAGTTGGGGCCGAGGGTCCAGCCCTTCACCGTCTGGGCGAGCACCACCGTCGGCTGGCCCTTGTGCTCCTTCGCCGCCTTGAACGCCGCGTACACCTTGCGGTGGTCGTGGCCGCCCCGCCCGAGGTGGAGGATCTGCTCGTCGGTCATGTTCTCGACCATCGCGCGCAGCCGCTGGTCGCCGCCGAAGAAGTGCTCCCGGATGTAGTCGCCGGTCTCGGTGGCATAGGTCTGGAACTGGCCGTCCGGGGTGGTGTTCAACTTGTTCACCAGCAGCCCGGAGCGGTCCTGGGCCAGCAGCGGGTCCCAGGAACGGTCCCAGATCAGTTTGATGACGTTCCAGCCCGCCCCGCGGAACTGGGACTCCAGCTCCTGGATGATCTTGCCATTGCCCCGGACGGGGCCGTCGAGGCGCTGGAGGTTGCAGTTCACCACGAAGGTGAGGTTGTCCAGACCCTCGCGGGCGGCGATGGAGAGCTGGCCCAGCGACTCGGGCTCGTCCATCTCGCCGTCGCCGAGGAACGCCCAGACATGGGAGCGCGAGGTGTCCGCGATGCCCCGGGCGTGGAGATAGCGGTTCATCCTGGCCTGGTAGATCGCGCTGATGGGGCCGAGGCCCATCGACACGGTCGGAAACTCCCAGAAATCGGGCATCAGCCGGGGGTGCGGATAGCTGGAGAGGCCGTTCGGGGCCTTGGACTTCTCCTGCCGGAAGGCGTCGAGCTGGGCCTCCGAGAGCCGGTCCAGCAGAAACGCCCGGGCGTAGATGCCCGGCGACGCGTGGCCCTGGAAGAAGATCTGGTCCCCGCCGTCGCCGCCGTCCTTGCCCCGGAAAAAGTGGTTGAAGCCCACGTCGTAGAGGGAGGCGGAGGAGGCGAAGGTGGCGATGTGGCCGCCCACGCCGATCCCGGGGCGCTGGGCGCGGGAGACCATCACGGCCGCGTTCCAGCGGGTGGCGTTGAGGACCTTCCGCTCGACCTCCTCGTTTCCGGGGAAGAACGGTTCGTCCTTGGTGGCGATCGTGTTCACATAGTCCGTGCTGCGCATCTCCGGCACGGCCACACGGCGCTCACGGGCCCGCTCGATGAGCCGCAGCATCAGATAGCGGGCCCGTTCCCGGCCCCGCTCGTCCACGGCCGCGTCGAGTGAGTCCAGCCACTCCTTCGTCTCCTCGGGATCGAAGTCGGGGACCTGGCTGGGAAGGCCGCCAATGATGATCGGGTTGCGATCTGATCCGGAAGCCACGCTGTTCCTTCGCTGCTCGGAGGGTCGACGGACCGGAGTTCCCGCGGGGACCCCTGTCCACCCCCGGGGCCCCGGGATTCCGGGCGGTGCCGACGGTGCCGGGAGGCGTCTCGCGGCCGCCCCGGGCGCGCCGCACCGCCTCCCATCGTGTACCTCGGGGCGGGAAACGTCATCTCTACCCCGAGGTAACCGGCTTTTATACAGCTCGATTCGCAAGGTTGTACAAATACGAACCATACGCCCGTGGTGAACGGACGTCCCGTTCGGGTGGCCGGGACCGAGGTCGTCGGGAACGGGGCGGGAATGCGTCGTATGCTGCAAAGGCGGCCGAATGCTCCGGAGCACGGCGCGGCCCCCCGGCCGTATGTGTCGGGAGTTGCGTCGAGACGGGCGCAAACGTCACCGTTTCGGCGGTCCGGGCGGCCGGGTACTTGCGCGATCCGTCCCGCCCGTGTGGACTACGGCCAACACGCCGCGCGCCCGCGCGCGGCCGCAGCATCTACCGAACATGATCAGGAGGCAAGCCGTGAGCGCGACCGCGGACCACGCGGAGGAGCGGACCAACCCGGCCATCAGGCTGGGGTTCGAGCCCGGACAGGTGGTCCAGGAGATCGGCTTCGAAGACGATGCCGACCAGGATCTCCGCGAAGGCATCGAGTCCGTAATCGGTCAGGAACTGGTGGACGAGGACTACGACGACGTCGCCGACGTCGTCCTCCTCTGGTTCCGTGACGAGGACGGCGACCTGACGGATGTCCTGGTGGACGCCATCGGCCTGCTGGACGAGGGCGGCCGGATCTGGCTGCTCACTCCCAAGACCGGCCGGGACGGCTATGTGGAGCCCAGCGACATCAATGACGCCGCCCAGACGGCAGGGCTGTCGCAGACCAAGAGCATCAGCGTCGCGAAGGACTGGGTCGGCACCAAGCTGATCGCCCCCAAGCGCTGACCGGCGCGCTCCGCGCGCCGCTTCGCCGCCCTGCCCGGGCGGCACCCCCCGGCCCCCCCGCGGCGATGCCGCGGGGGGTCCGCCCGTTCCGGCCCGGAGAGCCGCCGGGAGGCCCGCCGGGGGAGTCGCCGGGAGAGCCGCCGGGAGAGCCGCCCGGAGAGCCGTCGGGAGGCCCGCCGGGGGAGTCGCCGGGGGGTCCCGGTCCGCGCCCCGGGGGTCCGCTTAGGGTGGGAGGGTCGCCGGGCGGCGGATCCGCCCGCCCGGTCGGCACCCGAACGACCGAACGGGACCGGCGGAAGGAACCCACACGTCATGGCCATCGAGGTCGGCACCAAGGCCCCCGATTTCACCCTCAAGGACAACCACGGCCGGACCGTGCGGCTCGCCGACTACCGGGGCGAGAAGAACGTGGTCGTCCTCTTCTACCCGTTCGCCTTCACCGGGGTGTGCACGGGTGAGCTGTGCGCCCTCCGGGACGAGCTGCCCCGGTTCGTCAACGACACCACCCAGCTGCTGGCCGTCTCCAACGACTCCATCCACACCCTGCGCGTCTTCGCCGAGCAGGAGGGCCTGGAGTATCCGCTGCTCTCCGACTTCTGGCCGCACGGCGAGGTCTCCCGGGCCTACGGCGTCTTCGACGAGGAGAAGGGCTGCGCCGTACGCGGCACCTTCGTCATCGACACCGAGGGGATCGTCCGCTGGAGCGTCGTGAACGCCCTGCCGGACGCCCGCGACCTGAACGAGTACGCCAAGGCGCTGGCAAGCCTCTGACGAACGGCGGGAGGACCGGACGGCCGCCCGGCCGAAAGTCTGTTTCCCCCGGGACGCGGTCACTAGGATCGCCTCGTTGATCCGACACATGAAACGTATGACGGGGGCGCTGCCCCTGAACACCAATGGAGGGACTCGTGGGAGTCAGCCTCAGCAAGGGCGGCAACGTCTCGCTGACCAAGGCCGCGCCCGGACTGACCGCCGTGACGGTCGGCCTTGGCTGGGACGTTCGTACGACCACCGGTACGGACTTCGACCTGGACGCCAGCGCCCTGCTGACGAATGCCCAGGGCAAGGTCGCCGGGGACGGGAACTTCGTCTTCTTCAACAACCTCAAGAGCCCCGACGGCTCCGTGGAGCACACCGGTGACAACATCACCGGTGAGGGCGAGGGCGACGACGAGCAGATCAAGGTCAATCTGGTGGGCGTGCCCGCCGATGTCGACAAGATCGTGTTCCCGGTCTCGATCTACGACGCCGAGACCCGCCAGCAGTCCTTCGGCCAGGTGCGCAACGCGTTCATCCGCGTCGTCAACCAGGCCGACAACAACGAGCTGGCGCGTTACGACCTGACCGAGGACGCCTCGACGGAGACCGCCATGGTCTTCGGCGAGCTGTACCGCAACGGCGCGGAGTGGAAGTTCCGCGCCATCGGCCAGGGCTACGCCTCCGGGCTGCGCGGTATCGCCCAGGACTTCGGCGTCAACGTCTGAGACCCGGTTCCCGGGCGGAACACTCCGAACAGAGCGACAACCGTCCGGCGCCGCACCCTTCCGTGCGGCGCCGGACGTGCCTCACGCGGCCCGGCGGTCCCTGGGGCATCCGACGACGACACAGGTCATTGCGACACAGGTCATTGCGGGGAGGACCAGATCATGGGCGTCACACTCGCCAAGGGAGGCAATGTCTCCCTCTCCAAGGCCGCGCCGAATCTCACCCGGGTGCTCATCGGCCTCGGCTGGGACGTGCGCTCCACCACCGGAGCCGACTTCGACCTCGACGCCAGTGCGCTGATGTGCGGGAACGGCCGCGTACTGGGCGACGAGTACTTCGTCTTCTACAACAATCTCAAGAGCCCCGAGGGTTCCGTCGAGCACACCGGTGACAACCTCACGGGTGAGGGCGACGGCGACGACGAGTCGCTGATCGTGGATCTCACCCTGGTCCCGGCCGTCGTGGACAAGATCGTCTTCCCGGTCTCCATCCATGACGCCGAGAACCGCGGTCAGACGTTCGGCCAGGTCAGCAATGCTTTCATCCGAGTGATCAATCAGGCCGACGGCCAGGAACTCGCCCGCTACGACCTCAGTGAGGACGCCTCCACCGAAACCGCGATGATCTTCGGCGAGCTCTACCGCTACGGCGGTGAGTGGAAGTTCCGTGCAGTGGGCCAGGGATATGCGTCTGGCCTGCGGGGGATCGCCCTAGACTTCGGGGTCAATGTCTCGTAAAGCCGCACACGGGGCGGGGGTTGACCCCCGCCCCGGTTGTGCGGGGTGAACCCTCCCACGGACTGCCCGGGGGACTTCGGGGAACCCCACCTAACAGGATTGGGTAGCAGTGGTTCTGAAAACCTTCGGCTGGTCGTTCGCGGTCACCGCGCTCGGCCTGGTCGCGGCGGTGTTCTACGGCGGCTGGACCGCTTTCGGGCTCGTCGCGATCCTCTGTGTGCTGGAGATCTCGGTCTCCTTCGACAACGCGGTGGTCAACGCCGGGATCCTGAAGAAGATGAATGCCTTCTGGCAGAAGATCTTCCTCACCATCGGCATCCTTATCGCCGTCTTCGGTATGCGGCTCGTCTTCCCCGTCGTCATCGTCGCCGTATCGGCGAGTCTCGGTCCCATCGAGGCGGTCGAACTGGCCTTCAACGACAAGGAGAAGTACGAACAGCTGGTCACGGACGCCCATCCGGCCATCGCCGCCTTCGGCGGCATGTTCCTGCTGATGATCTTCCTGGACTTCATCTTCGAGGACCGGGAGTTCAAGTGGGCCGGCTGGCTGGAGCGCCCGCTGTCCAAGCTGGGCAAGGTCGACATGCTGTCGGCCTGCATCGCCCTGATCCTGCTGCTGCTCAGCGCGCTCTACCTCGCGCCTGATGCCCACACCCACAGCGGCCCCCAGGACAAGACCGAGACCGTGCTGCTGGCCGGTATCGGCGGTCTGATCACCTATCTCGTCGTCGGCGGTCTCTCCGGCTACTTCGAGAAGAAGCTGGAGGAGTCGGAGGAGCGGCAGCACGAGGTCGAGGAGGCCGCCCGCAAGAGCGGCAAGAAGGTCACCGCCCTCCAGGTCGGCGGCAAGGCCGCCTTCTTCATGTTCCTCTACCTGGAGGTCCTCGACGCCTCGTTCTCCTTCGACGGGGTCATCGGCGCGTTCGCCATCACCAACGACATCGTTCTGATGGCCATAGGGCTCGGGGTCGGCGCGATGTACGTCCGGTCGCTCACGGTCTACCTGGTCCGCGAGGGCACCCTCGACGACTACGTCTACCTGGAGCACGGCGCGCACTACGCCATCGGCGCCCTCGCCGGCATCCTGCTGATCACCATCCGGTACGAGATCAACGCGTTCATCACCGGATTCATCGGTGTGATCCTGATCGGCTGGTCCTTCTGGTCCTCGATCAAGCGCAACAGGGCCGTCGCCCTCGAGGACGAAAAAGCCCGGCCACACTCCGAAGCCGGGGTGTGACGACCGGCTGATTGAGGAACGCTCTCTGCGGGGCGGTTACGGGGCAGCAGGCTCCGGAGCCGCCCCGCGCGGCGCGCCCACGCGCCGCCGACCACGGGGAGAGCGGGGACGGGGGATCCATCGGACGGCCCGGGGACCACGGTCCACCGGCAGACCACTTTGGGGGTGGGCGACGCATGGCCTTCTGGGACGGTCTCCTGCGGGGCAGGACGAACCAGTTCGACGTGAGCACGGCGGCGGCGAACACCATCTCACTGACGAAACGGCGGCCGACGGTCTCCCTGATGGAACAGGGCGCCGCCAGCGGACATCTGCGGGTCAATCTCTCCTGGCGGATGCGCACATCGGACATCGAGGGCCGGTCCCGGCAGAGCGGCCAGCTCCTGCGGCGCCCCCTCCAGCTCTTCAAGCCCGAGGTGGTCCAGGCCCATACCCAGGGCATGGTCAACGTCGACCTCGACCTCGGCTGCCTCTACGAGCTGGCCGACGGCTCCAAGGGCGTCGTACAGCCCCTCGGCGGCTTCCTCGGATCCACCCACGAGCCGCCCTATGTGAAGGGCAGCGGCGACGACCGCTTCGGCTCCGGCTCCGGGGAGACGATCTACGTCAATCTGGACCATCACGAAGAAATAAAGCGCCTGCTGTTCTTCGTCTACATCTACGACCAGACCCCGGCCTTCGACCGTACGCACGCCGTGGTCACGCTCTATCCCAGCAGCGGCCCCCGGGTCGAAGTCGAACTGGACGAACGGGCTCCACAGGCCCGCTCCTGCGCGGTGTTCAGCATGGACAACACCAAGGGGCAGCTGATCGTCCGCCGTGAGGTGAAGTTCGTCTACGGCTTCCAGGCAGAGCTCGACCGCCTGTACGGATGGGGCCTCCAATGGGGCCGCGGTTACAAGACCAAGCTCTAGCGGCCCCGACCCCGGCCCCGGCCCCGACCCCTGAGCCGTACCGGCACCACCCGGCGGCCGGCTCAGGAACGGACGAACTGCGGACCCATCGGCGGCATCCGGAATTCCCGGCCGGGGGCGGGAGCGCCGGACGGCTGCGGCAGGGGATAGCCGTCGGCACCCGGTCCCGGCCCGGCGTGGGCGGGAACGGCGGCGGGCGGATGAGCCGGGGGCGGCGGTACCCGTGCGCCGGTCGCCACGGGCGCGGGCGGAGCCGCGGACGGCGGTACGGAAGCGGTGGCGGCGGACGCGGAGGTGGCGGCGGCGCTCGGGTCGGTCCCCTCGGCCCCGGCCTCCGGCTGGGCCTCGTCCACGGAGATCCCGAACGCCGTCGCCAGCCCCACCAGACCGGTCGGATAGCCCTGCGCCACCGCCCGGAACTTCCAGGCGTCCCCGCGCCGGTACAGCTCGCCGCAGATGATCGCGTTCTCCTCGCCCGTCTCGGGCCGCACGTCGAAGACGGCGAGCGGCTCGCCGTCCGCGGCCCCCGCGTCGTACAGCGCGATCCGCAGATCGGTCACCAGCCGGAAGGTGTCGCCGTCCGAGGAGGCGGCGAGCACGATCTGGTCGACGGAGGCGTCCAGCGCCGCGAGGTCCGCCTCCACGGTGTCCGTCAGCTGCTCCCCGACGCGCTTCTTCGACAGCCGCCGCACCAGTCCGGACGGGTGCCGGGGCTGGTTGTAGAAGACGAAGTCCTCGTCGAAGCGGACCCGGGCGTCCGCGCCCAGCAGCAGCGCCGACGCGTCCACGTCGGGGACGCCGGTCCCGGGCGTCCATCGCAGCACCGCCCGTACGGCCGTGGCGTCCAGAGCCACGTTCGAGCCCTTCACCATCGCGTGCGTCATGTCCGCCATCCTGCCCTCCCCGGGGGCGGACGGACAACGCGGACCCACGGCCGGGCGGGCGGCGCCCGGACCGCCGGGCCCGCGCCCCGGTGGCGTACACCGGGATTACGCGTCCGCGTAACCCGGTGTTCATCGGGGCGGGGCGCCCCAGCCATGCTGTCCTACGTACTATTACCGGCCACGTCAGTCGGGCAGGCCGCCATTCGTCTCGGGGGATCCACATGCGTCATTTCGGACAGCTGTCTCCTGCCGTCCGGCAACGTCTGTTCCACCGGGAGCCCATCGAGTTCTCCGCGGGCTCCTCCCCGCGCGTGCTCGCCGCCGCCCTCGGGGCCACCCTCTACAGCCCGGCCACCCGCCCCCGGCTCGCCGACGACGTCCTCAAGCAGGTCGCCCTGGGCGTGGTCTCCATGGTGGTCTGCCTGGAGGACTCCATCGACGACGCCGAGGTCCCGGCCGCCGAGGAGAACCTGGTCCGGCAGTTCGCCGACCTCGACGCCCGGGCCGCGGCCGGGGTCGAGCTACCGCTCCTCTTCATCCGGGTCCGGGACCCCGGACAGATTCCCGACCTGGCGCGACGGTTCGGAGAATCGATTCGCCGGTTGTCCGGTTTCGTACTGCCGAAATTCACCGAGGAACGCGGCATCCCCTTCCTGGAGGCCCTCACCGCCGCCGAGGCGGCCAGCGGCCACCGGCTCTTCGCCATGCCCGTCCTCGAATCCCCGGAGCTGCTCCATCTGGAGACCCGCGGCCGGACCCTGGCCGGAATAGCGGCCACCGTCGACAAGTACCGCGACCGCGTCCTCGCGCTCCGCCTCGGGGTCACCGACTTCTGCTCCGCCTACGGGCTGCGCCGCTCGCCCGACATGACGGCGTACGACGTCCAGATCGTCGCCGCCGTCATCGCGGACGTCGTCAACGTCCTGGGCCGCGCCGACGGCACCGGCTACACCGTCACCGGGCCCGTCTGGGAGTACTTCCGGCTCCAGGAGCGGATGTTCAAGCCCCAGCTGCGCCGCAGCCCCTTCATGGAGGGCCGGGCGGACGAGCTGCGGACCACCCTGATCGAGCACGACCTCGACGGACTGCTCCGCGAGATCGAACTCGACCGGGCCAACGGGCTCACCGGGAAGACCTGTATCCACCCCTCGCACGTCCTGCCCGTCCACGCGCTCTCCGTGGTCAGCCACGAGGAGTTCAGCGACGCCCAGGACATCCTCCGCCCCGAACGGGGCGGCGGCGGGGTGCTGCGTTCCGCGTACACGAACAAGATGAACGAGGTGAAGCCGCACCGCGCCTGGGCCGAACGCACCCTGCTGCGCGCGGCGGCCTTCGGGGTGGCCCGGGAGGACGTCGGCTTCGTGGAGCTGCTCCGGGCCGGGCACGCCGCCTCATGACCGGGGGTACGGCACCGGGCGCCCGCTGGGTATCCGGCCCACCCGACCCACCCGGCACACCGAGCACATCGAGAGACACAGGGACCGCAGTGACGGCAGTGACGGAGGGAACGGACGCGATGGTCTGGTCGGGACGATGGGTCGCCGAGCGGCTCGGCGTCGGTCTGGAGGGGGACGAGCGGCTGCGGTCCCTGCTGGGACTGGCGCTGCGCCGCAACCCGAAACGGGCCCATCTGCTCGTCTCCAATGTGCTCGGCAAGCACGTCCCCCGCTCGCCTGCCGTCGTCTACGGCGCCGGGCACGACCTGGGCGTCCGGGTCCGGGAGCTGATCGGAGACGAGGAGGCGGCCCGCGCGGTCGTCCTCGGATACGCCGAGACCGCGACCGGACTCGGCCACGCGGTCGCCGACGGGGTGGGCCTCGCGCCCTATCTGCACTCCACCCGCCGCCCGGTCCCGGGGGTCGCCACGGCCGGCGGCTTCGAGGAGGCCCACTCCCACCACTCGTCGCACCTCCTGCTGCCCGAGGACCCCGGCCTGCTGGCGGCGCCGGGACCGCTGGTCCTCGTCGACGACGAGTTCTCCACCGGCAATACGATCCTGAACACCATCCGGGCCCTCCACGAGCGCTTCCCCCGCGACCGCTACGTCGTCGTCGCCCTCGTCGACATGCGCTCCCCGGCCGACCGCGACCGGCTGACCGCGTTCGCCGCCGACCTCGGCGCCCGGGTCGACCTGATCGCCCTCGCCTCCGGCACGGTCACTCTCCCGGACGGGGTGCTGGAGAAGGGCCGCGCGCTGGTCGAACACTGGTCGGCCCCCGAGGCGCCCGAGGCGCCCGAGGCCCCCGAGGCCCCCGAGGCCCCCGAGGCCCCCGAAGCCTCCGAAGCCCCGGAGGCCTGCGAAGCCCCCGAGACCCCCCGGGGCACCGCGATCCCCGCGCCCCGGGCGGCCGGAGTCCACCGGGTCGAGCTGCCCTGGCCCGCCGGGCTCCCCGACGGCGGCCGGCACGGCTTCCTCCCCGCCCACCGGGAGACGCTGGAGGGCGCGCTGCCCGCACTCGCCGGAGCCGTCGCCGCCGCCCTGCCCGACGCCGTACGCGACACCCTGCCCGACGGCGTACGCGGCACCGGAAACGGCACCGGACGCGGCGGAACCGTGCTCGTACTCGGCTTCGAGGAGCTGATGTACGCCCCGCTGCGTCTGGCGACCGAGCTGGAGACCATGATCGCGGCCGATGTGCGGTACTCCACCACCACCCGCTCGCCGGTACTCGCCGTCGACGACCCCGGCTACGCGATCCGTACCCGGATCACCTTCCCTGCCCACGACGACCCCGCCGACGGGCCCGGCGACCGCTACGCCTACAACGTGGCCGGCGCCGGATTCGACGCCGTCGTCGCGGTCGTCGACTCGGTCGCCGACACCCCGGCGCTGCACGCCCCCGGCGGACTGCTCGCGGCGCTCGCCCCGCACACCCCGCATATCGTGCTGGCCGTGGTGCCCAGCCACGTACCGCCGCCGCATCCCACCCCCGGAAGGGCCGCCATGCTGTCCGAGCCGCTGCGCGGCCCCGCCTTCTCGTCCTACCCGCCCGAGGACGTCGGCTGGCTGCTGCGCGACCTCTCCGACGTCCCCCTCGAAGCCCCCACCGAGGAGCGGGAGGAGGCGATCCAGAGCGGCGGCGCGCACTACGCCGAGTCGCTGCCGGTCGAGTACCAGCCCAGCGCCGAGTACCAGCGGCTCTTCCAGCGCGCGCTGGACGATTCCGCCGCCCGGGTCGCCCGCGCCGTCGGCGCCGTCACCGAGACCGTGCTCGCCGAACGCTCCCCGCGCCCCGTGCTGGTCTCCCTCGCCCGCGCCGGTACCCCCGTCGGTGTCCTGATGCGCCGCTGGGCCCGGCGGCACGGGCTCGATCTGCCGCACTACGCCGTCTCCATCGTCCGCGGCCGGGGCATCGACGCCAACGCCCTGCGCTGGCTCGCCGACCATCACGACCCGGCCGATGTCGTCTTCGTCGACGGCTGGACCGGCAAGGGCGCCATCACCCGCGAACTGGCCGCCGCGATCGGAGCCTTCGACGGCTTCGACCCCCGGATCGCGGTCCTCGCCGACCCCGGCGGCTGCGTCTCCACCTACGGCACCCGGGAGGACTACCTCATCCCCTCGGCCTGCCTCAACTCCACCGTCTCCGGGCTGATATCGCGTACGGTCCTCCGCGCCGACCTCGTCGGCCCCGACGACTACCACGGCGCCAAGTTCTACCGCGAGCTGGGCGCTTCCGACGTCTCCCGGCACTTCGTGGACACCGTCGCCGCCCGCTTCGACGAGGTCGCCGCGGCCGTCGCCACCGACGTCAAGGAGCTGCTGTCGGCCGACCGCAGCCCCACCTGGGCGGGCTGGGCCGCCGTCGAGCGGATCAGCCGGGAGTACGGCATCGACGACGTCAACCTGGTCAAGCCGGGCGTCGGCGAGACCACCCGGGTCCTGCTGCGCCGCGTCCCGTGGAAGATCCTCGCCCGCGCCGGGGCCGGCTCCGACCTCGACCACGTCCGGCTGCTGGCGGAGCAGCGGGGGGTGCCCGTCGAGGAGGTCGGCGATCTGCCGTACAGCTGTGTCGGACTGATCCACCCCCGCTACACCCGGGGCGCCACCGGCTTCGGCGGTACGGCGGTGACCGCGCCGTGAGTACGAGCCCCCGCGCCGTCCGGCTGGTCGCCAGCGACCTGGACCGTACGCTGATCTACTCCGCCGCCGCCCTCGGACTCACCGGCCCGGACGCCCACGCGCCCCGGCTGCTCTGTCTGGAGGTCTACCAGTCGCAGCCGCTGTCGTACGTCACCGAGACCGCTGCCCGGCTGCTGGCCAGGCTCGCCGCCGAGACCGTGTTCGTGCCCACCACGACCCGCACCCGTGAGCAGTACGGCCGGATCAGGCTGCCCGGGCCGCCGCCCGCGTACGCGGTCTGCGCCAACGGCGGGCACCTCCTGGTCGACGGCGTCTCCGACGACGGCTGGCGGCGGGCGGTCGACGCCCGGCTCGCCGACGAGTGCGCGTCCCTCGCCGAGGTCCGCGCCCATCTGCTGGCCGTCGCCGACCCGGGGTGGCTGCTGAAGGAGCGGATCGCCGAGGACCTCTTCGCCTATCTCGTGGTCGACCGGGCGAAGCTGCCCGACGGCTGGGTCGCCGAGCTGTCCGACTGGGCCGGGCCGCGCGGCTGGTCGGTCTCCCTCCAGGGACGGAAGATCTACGCGGTCCCGCGACCGCTCACCAAGAGCGCGGCGGTACGGGAGGTGGCCCGGCGGACCGGGGCGACGGAGATCCTCGCGGCCGGGGACTCCCTGCTCGACGCGGACCTGCTGCTGGCGGCCGACCGGGCATGGCGGCCGGGACACGGCGAACTGGCGGACACCGGGTGGACCGGGCCGAAGGTCGAGACGCTGACGGAGACCGGGGTCGCGGCCGGGGAGGAGATCCTCCGCAGGTTCCTCGCGCCGTAGCCGGTAGCCGGTAGCCGAAAGGGCCGCTTCCCCCGGCGAATTCCCGGGGAAGCGGCCCTTTCTCGTCTTTTCGTCGGTGCGCGGTGTCGCTACGCCCGGCGGTTGCCCGAACCCGACTTCATCATCCGGACGACGAAGAAGCCGATCACCGCGAGCACGGCGAAGACCAGGACGACCTTGGAGTAGGTGGAGACGTACCCCGTCACGGACTCCCAGTTCTCACCCAGCAGATATCCGGCCATCACGAAGATCGTGTTCCAGATCGCGCTGCCGACCGTCGTCAGCACCAGGAACAGCGGGACGGACATCCGCTCCACCCCGGCCGGTACCGAGATCAACGACCGGAAGATGGGGATCATCCGGCCGAAGAAGACCGCCTTCGGGCCGTGCTTGGCGAACCAGGCCTCCGTCTTCTCGATGTCGGAGACCTTCAGCAGCGGCAGCTTCGAGGCGATCGCGACCGTCCGGTCCCGCCCCAGGGCCGCCCCGACCCCGTACAGCGCCCAGGCGCCGACGACCGAGCCGACCGTCGTCCAGATCAGGGCGGCTATGAGATTCATCTGCCCCGTGCTGGCGGCGAAGCCCGCCAGCGGCAGGATGACCTCGCTCGGCAGCGGCGGGAACAGGTTCTCCAGGGCGATGGCGATGCCCGCGCCCGGGGCGCCGAGAGTGTCCATGAGGCTGTTGATCCAGCCCGGGGCACTGCTCTGCAGCGGCTCGGCGGCGTTCACGATCATGGGGTCCATGCCTTCGAAGGTAATGACCCCGAGCTGAAGGGAGACTGAAGCCTCCCTCACACTGACCTGCGGTTTACCGCAGTGTGCCGATCGGTCGCGACGATTAGCGTGATCGGGCGGAAGCGGGTCACCGTGAGAAGACGGGGACGGGAGGGTGGGCGGAGACGTGGAAGATCATACCGGCTCGGGGGGTGTGGGGGGCGTGAGGGACGGTACCGGGGTCCGGGACGCCCGGGATATCCGGGACATTCGAGATGCCCGTGATATCCGGGATCCCGGGGGTTCCCGAACCGTCCGGCGAGCCCGCGGAACCCCGCTGAGGGCCCTCGCCGTCCGCGGCGGCCGCGGTACGGCCGGCCTCGCGGCCGGAGCGGTGACCGCCGTCGCCGGAGCGCTCGCCGCGCTCGCCGCGGCCCCGGTGCTCGCCGCCGCCCTGGCCCGGCCGCCCGCCCGCCGCACCGTCCCGGCCGCGCTCTCCGGCCTCGCCGTCCGCGCCGCCCGGATCGAGCTGCGCCGGCTGGAACGGTGCTGCGGAGTCCGGCCGCCGGTGGACCTCCCGCCGGACCGGGCGCTGCGATACGTCGCGTGCCGCGTCCCTCTCGGGCTGCTCGGCGGGCTGATCCTGGGGGTGATGGCCGTCGGTCTCTTCTGGCTCTCCGTCGGCCTCCTCGGCTGGTTCGTGATCTCCGTCGACTACCCCGTCGAAGTGGTCGGGACCGGGCTGCTCGGCGCGTTTCTGCTGGTCCTCGGCGCCCAGGGGGTGTACGGCACGATGCTCATGGAGGAGCGGCTGGTCCGGCACGTCTTCGATCCCGAGCCCCACGAGGCCCTGCGGCGGCGGATCGACCAGCTCGCCACCAGCCGCTCCGACGTCGTCGACGCCGTCGACGACGAGCGCCGCCGGATCGAACGCGATCTCCACGACGGGGTGCAGCAGCGCCTGGTGGCCCTCGGGATGCTGCTGGGCCGCGCCCGCCGCAGTACCGACCCCGAGCGGGCCGGACGGCTGCTCCTCTCGGCGCTGGAGGAGAACCGGCGGGCCCTGGCCGAGCTGCGGGAGGTGGCCTGGAGGGTCCATCCCGCCGTCCTGGACGAGGCCGGGCTCGGCGCGGCGCTGGAGAGCGTGGCCGAACGCACCCCGCTCCCCGTCGGCCTCGGCTACGACGACGGGGGCGCGCCGCCCGGACGGCGCGCGGCCACGGTGGCGTACTTCGTCGTCTCCGAGTCCGTCACCAATGTCGTCAAGCACGCCGGGGCCACCAGGATCGGCGTCCGCGTCCACCGGGACGGCGACCGGCTGCGGCTGGCCGTCGAGGACGACGGCCGGGGCGGCGCCGACCCGGCGGGCGGCGGACTGACCGGTCTCGCGCGCCGGGTCGCCGCCCTCGACGGCCGGTTCGGGGTCCACAGCCCGCCGGGCGGACCCACCACGATCACCGCGGAGTTGCCGTGCGCATAGTCGTCGCCGAGGATTCGACCCTGCTGCGGGAGGGGCTCGTCCGGCTCCTCGCCGAGGAGGGCCATGAGGTCGTCGCGGCCGTCGGGGACGGCGAAGCTCTGATCGCCGCGGTCGCGGCCGGACCGCCGGACGTGGTGGTCGCCGATGTCCGGATGCCCCCGACCCACACGGACGAGGGGCTCCGCGCGGCGCTGGAGATCCGCCGCCGCTGGCCCGGGGTGGGGGTGCTGGTGCTGTCGCAGTACGTGGAGCGCCGGTACGCCAATGAACTCCTCAGCGGCGAGTCCCGGGGCGTCGGCTACCTCCTCAAGGACCGGGTCGTCGAGATCGACGAGTTCCTCGACGCGCTGGAGCGGGTGGCACGGGGCCGCGCCGCCTTCGACCCGGAGGTCGTACGGCGGCTGCTGGCCCGCAGCAGCCGTACGGACCCGCTGGCCCGGCTCACCGGCCGGGAACGGGACGTCCTCGCGGAGATGGCGCAGGGGCACGCCAACGGCGCCATCGCCCAGCGGCTGCACGTATCGCAGAGCGCGGTCGAGAAACACATCAACGCGATCTTCGACAAGCTGGAGCTGACCCGGACATCGGGCTACTCGCGACGGGTGATGGCCGTACTGCGCTTCCTGGGGACCTGATCCGGAAGGAAGGACCTAGCCGCAGCAGCCACCGCCGCAGCAGCCGCCCCCGCCCCCTCCGGAGGGCGCGGGCGCCGACCCGGAGGCCGTACCGCCGACGGCGACGGCGGAGAGCAGCTTCACGGTGTCGGGATGGCCCTCGGGGCAGTCGGCGGGCTCGCCGGAGCGGGCCATGGGGCGATCCACCTCGAAGGTGTCGTCGCAGGTGCGGCAGCGGAACTCGTAACGAGGCATGCCCCAAGATTAGGGCCTGTCGCACGGACCCTACGCGCCGCCGCCGGAATCGTGGACGCCGGTGGAGACCGCCGAGCCCCGGGCCCGCGCGGCCCGTTCCTCGGCCTCCGCCTCCCGGGGATGGCGGGCCTTCCAGTACGGGTTGTCGTGCGGCAGCGTCGAGCTGACCCGCCCGTACATCCCGAAGAACATCAGCAGCAGTCCGACGACAAAGCTGAACAGCACATTCTGGATCTTGAACGCGAAGGGGTTGAAGCTGCTGTCCAGCAGCGCCAGATTGATGAAGCCGCTGGCGATGAAGAGGACCCCGAGCACCATGTTCAGCGTCGAGGCGAAGTTGCCGCCCCTGACCATCCCGAAGAGGAGCAGCGCTCCCACGCAGATGGACAGGACGCTCAGCGCGCCGTTGGTGTTGAGGCCGGCGACGGTGGCGCCCGCGGTATTGAAGAAGCCGATCTTGTCGATCAGCCCCAGGATGCCGAAGACGAGCAGGAAAGCCCCCATCACGCCCGCGCCGATCCGGTAGACGAGACTGAGCCGGTGGTCGACGGGCAGATGCTCGTCCAGCACCGTCCGCGGACGGTTCTGTCGCTGCCGGGAGGGGTGCTTACGGGGCAGTGCGTGTGCGGCCATGAGTGGCCTCCTCGGGTACGAGACGTACTCGTACCTCCCAGCATCCGCCCGTCGCGCCGTCCCTACAAACGCACACCCGCGCGCCGGTGCGGCGCGGGCCCGGTCACTGCTGGGCGCGGTCCTCGCGGATCCGCTCGACGACCCGGGCGGCCGCCCGCCGTACGGCCTCGGTCTCGGTCAGGAAGTGCCAGTAGTCCGGGTGCCGGCCGTCCAGGGACGCCACGGCGCGGTCGAGCCGGGCGACGGCGTCGTCCAGTGGCCGGGCGTGCCGGGGGTCGGGCCGGTCGCGTCCGGCCATGGCGAGGCGCTGGGCGTCGCGCAGGGCGAACCGGGTCCGGTCGATCTCCGGCCGCCGGTCGGCGGCGACGGCGTCCAGCCTGGTCAGCCGGTCCCGGGCGGCGGAGACCGCCTCGTCGGTGGTGTTCAGCAGGGCACGGACGGTGCCCAGGAGGGCCGTGACATCGGCCCAGCGCTGTTCGTCACGGGCCGTGGCGGCCTCGGCGAGCCGCCGCTCCGCGAGAGCGACATCGGTGGCGGCCTGGTCGGGCACGGCCTGAAGGTCCTGCCAGCAGGCGGCGGTGTAGCGGCGGCGCAACTCGCTCAGAACCGGCTGGACGCCCGCGGCCCGGGTGGTCAGGGCCTGGGCGCGGGTCCGCAGGGACACCAGCCGCTTGTCGATGTCGGCGGCGAGGCCGGGCAGCCGCTCGGCCTCGGCGCGTACCGCCTCGGCCTCCCGCAGGACCTGGTCGGCGCGGTGCAGTGTCTCGGTCACCCCGTGCCGGCCCGCGCCCTGGTTGAGCTTGGTCAGCTCGGGGGCGAGCCGGGCCAGCCGGGCGGCGAGGTCGTCCGCGCGCATCCCCGAACCCCGTACGGCGTCCAGCGCGTTGCTGGCGGCGAGGAGGGCGGCGCGGGCCCGCTCCACGGCGGGCACCAGCCGGGCCAGCCGGCTCTCGGCCTTGTCGAGCAGCGGCCCGAGCCCCTCCCCGAACCGGTCAAGCTCCCCCTTGACCGAGACCAGCTCGTCCCGGGCCCCGTTCAGCTCGGTACGGGCCCGGGCGGCGACGGAGCTGTCGAGATCGTCCCGGTCGAGATCATGGGTGTCGACGGCGGTGATATAGCGCCCGCTGACCTCGTCGATCCGCCGTCCGATGGCGGCGAACCCCGCGACGGCCTCCCGGGTCCGCGGCGAGTCGTCGGCCGCGGTGATCGTCTCGATGGAGATCCGCAGATCGCGCTGGGCGCTGTCCAGCTCGTAGAAAGCGGCGGCCGCGGCGTCCTTCGCGGCCTGTGCCTCGGCCCGCTGGCTCTCGCCGCGCCCGCCGAACCAGCGCCGCGTCCCGCCGCCCGCGAAGGCCGCCGGTGCGACGGCGGCGAGCAGCGGAACGGGCAGGGACATCAGCCGGAACACATCCACGGCGGCGCGCACCGCCGCTGCCGCCGCCCGCAACCGCGTGTGTGTCGCCGTCACATCCCTCTCCCGTGCCGCGTCGCCGTGTCCCGGACCATTGTCCCATCCGGTACGGACACACACACGGGCCGTTTGTCACCCGGCGATGCGGACGGTCACATTCCCGTTCTCGTTGATCGCCCGGACCACCCGCGGACTGGTGCCGTCCTCGGGGACGTCGACCTTGCTCGATCCGTTGTCGCTCCGTGCCGTGACGTCGTACGGCGCCTGCCCGGCGGGCAGCTCGACCACGACGCTCCCGTTGTCGCTGCTGGCCTCCAGCTGATCGGCGGCCTTCTTCATCCGGACCTTGAGATCGCCGTTGTCGGTCTCGGCCCGCACCTTCCGGGCGGAGATCCCCTCGGCCCGCACATTGCCGTTGTCGGAGGCGAGCCGCAGTTCACCGGTGGTGTTCCGGACGACCACATCGCCGTTGTCGGTGGAGAGGTCCAGCTTCTCGGTGAAGTCGGACGCGGTGACCTTCCCGTTGTCGCTCTTCACCGTCACCGCGATCCCCCGGGGCACCTCGACCGTGTGCCTCGCCTCGCAGTTCCCGACCGCGCCGCAGCCCGTCCGCAGGGTCAGCCGCCCGCTCTCCATCCGCCACACCGGACTGGGCCCGTCCCCGAACAGCTCCCACCCGTCCACCTGCCGGGTGACCTTCACCTCGGTGACATCGGCGGGTACGAGCGTCACATCGGAGTCGTCGACGTCCACGGTGAGCACCTTCCCTGTCAGCGCGAAGGCCCTGCTCTCCGGCTCCGCGTCCCCGGCGTCCGCGCTCCCGCACCCAGCGAGCCCGGCCACCGCCGCACCCCCGACCCCGATCGCGACGATCCCCCGGACGGTTCGGCGGTTCATAACGTGTCCCTTCCCCCTGCCGGCTCCCCTGACGTCCTCCAAACTAGGTCGCCCCGCCCCACCTCTCGATCCGGCGGCCCACCCCATCCTTGGTGGGGCTTTCCCCCCTACCCGGAACGGGTTTGCGACCGTCCCGGGTCGGCCATGTACGCTGGTGCCTCATCCACGGGTGCGTAGCTCAGGGGTAGAGCGCTGCTCTTACAAAGCAGATGTCGGCGGTTCGAAACCGTCCGCGCCCACCGGTAGGAGTACGGCGAAAGCCCGGGTCGGCGACAACTCGTCACGGACCCGGGCTTTCGCCGTATCCGCTCTCACGGCGGCGTACGAGGAGCGGGGCGTCGTGCCGCGAGCCCGCCGCGAGCCCGCCGCGAGGCCGCGACGAGCCCGCGACGAGGCTCAGCGGAAGAGGCCGGAGATCTGCTCGCCCAGCGATGTCAGCTCCGTGACGCCGGGGAGCGCCGCGAGGATGCCCAGCCAGAGGGCCTTCAGAACGGCCTTTTTCGGGGGCTCGGCCGCGAGTTCGGCGGAGAGCGCGTTGAAGTTCTCGGCCGCTTCCTCGTTCTGCGAGTCGGCGACGATCTCCCCGATACGCAGCAGGGCTTGCGACACATCCGGTCCGTGATCGGACTGCACGCGATTGAACGCGTTGCTCAGCACGCTCTTGTTGATGACCGTCGCGCCCGCTCCGATGTGTTTGAAAACATCGCCCATGATCTTGTCCCCCATTACCTTGTCGCCGCCGACGATGTCACCCACGTGATGGTATTCCGTCATGTTCGGTCAGTCCTTCGTCCTCTTGTCTCCCATTACCTTGTCGCCGCGGATGACATCTCCCACGTGCTTGAAGTTGGTTACCGTCTGCTGGAAGGTGATGGCGGGGTCGTTGATGGCCGCCATGATCATTCCGGCGATATCGGCAATCACTTTCGGATCGTCGTTCACCAGGGCGGCGTGCGGATCACCTGCCGTTTCGATGACCAGGCAGTAGTAGGGCCTTCTGCGGGTGATCTGGAGTACTCGGTATCCGGTGAGCACCGTCGCGGCGACGGCCAGCAGGCCGACCACCACTCCTGCCTGGGCGGACCCGGCATCGGCTATCGCGGCACCCACCCAGAGCACGATCGCCAGGGCGAAGGCCTTGACGGCCGACCAGATCATGGTGCGCAGTCGGGCGATCCACTCCACCGTGCTCACCCGCGCCACGCTCTGCAGCGGATAGAAGGACGATCCGATCGTCAGGATCTGTTTGCTCACAGAGACAATGACGACGGAGCTCTTCCTCTTCATTTCTCCCCCGATGGCGTTCGGTGCTGCATACTTGAAGTCGTTCCTTTGAGCCCCGCCGCGGAAGCGGGTTCGAGGGGGTGACGTGATGGTGCCGAATGAGGCTGTCGGGCCGGCCGGGCAGGGCTCTGATGGGCAAGTGAATCTTAGGTCAGCACCTCTACTTATGCGGATGGCCGTCGGCTTGATCACGAAGGGGAAGGAGGGGGCTGTTGGCCGAATCGATACCTGCCGGCCCCGTCATGGCTCATGGGTGATATCCGCGATCAGTACTGACGGGTGCGCCGCATCGAAAGGCCGACGACCTCATTCCACCTGCGGAGAAGCGAGATGGTCGACCATGGGCGACATATTTGGATTGCGTCGTCTTCGGTAGTGACGGCGGCCGTCCGGGGGGACTCGACCGGGCGGATGTCGTCGGCGCGGTCGGCCCGTGAGCGCAGACGGACCGCTTCGTGTGCCGCCCGGTGGCCGCCACCGAAGTACGAGGCGATTTCCGAATCCATCCGCATCCCCGCGCCGGGTCGCTACGGCGGAGTGCGTAGCCCACCCGTGAGGCGGGCCCGGACCGATCAGGAGACCCGGGCAGCACCGGCAGGCCGTCCAGCAGGCGCTCAAGGGGTGGGTGCGGGGGACCGCGGTCGGGGACGCGGCGGGGTGAGGTGATAGCCCCGGATACCGGTGATTCCCGGGTCGGCGGCGCGCGGCGGGCATAGCGTCGGGTCGGAAAGGGAGGGTGGGTCCATGGGGATGTGGGACGTCGGGGCTCCGGGAGTGCTGGAGCTGCCGTCCGGGCGGCTGGTACGGGGCCGGGGGCTGCGCAGGCCGCTGCCGGAGGGGCCGGAGCCCGAGGTGGGGGTCTATCTGCTGGGTGAGCCGCCGCCCGCCGTGGCATGGGAGAGCGGGTGGATCCGCTGGCCCGATTTCCGGCTGCCGGCCGACCGGGAGCGGGCCGCGGGCCTGCTGCGGCGGACGCTGGAGCGGTGCGGCGGGGAGCGGGTCGAGTTGGCGTGCGCCGGCGGGCGGGGACGTACCGGTACCGCGCTGGCCTGCCTGGCCGTTCTCGACGGGGTGCCCGCGGCGGAGGCCGTCGCCTATGTGCGGGCGCGCTACGACCGGCGGGCCGTCGAGACGCCCTGGCAGAAGCGGTACGTCAGGCGGTTCGGGGCGGGCTGACGCGCGGGCTCCGGTCCGAGGGCGTTGTCGGTGGGCGGAGGCACACTGGAGGCATGTGCCGCAGTATCAAGACTCTCCGCCCGCCCGTCCTGCCCGAAGAGGCCACCGAGGAGGACATCCGTGCCGCCGCGCTCCAGTACGTACGGAAGGTGTCCGGTTTCCGGGCGCCCGCCGCGCACAACCAGGAAGTCTTCGACCGGGCCGTGGACGAGATAGCCGAGGCGACGGCCCGGCTGCTCGACGGGCTGGTGGTCAGGGGGCGGGCGTAGCCGGGGCCGCGGCCCTCGGGGGCGCCGGGCGGCGGCGCATCACATAGGCCGCCAGGGCGCCCGCCCCGAACAGGGCGAAGACCGAGACCGCGGCGCCCACCCAGCTGGCGCCCAGCCACTGGCCGCCGAAGTAGCCCAGGCCGACGCTGTAGCCGGCCCAGATCACCCCGGCCAGGGCCGACCAGGGGAGGAACTCCCGGACCCGGCGGCGGGCGGCGCCCGCGCCGAGGGAGACCACGGAACGGCCGGCCGGGGCGAAGCGGGCGATCACCACCAGGGCGCCGCCACCGCGGGCGAGCGTCGATCCCAGTCTGTCCTGGGCCTTGGTGAGTCTGCGGGACCGGGCGATGGCCCGGTCGAAGCGGTCGCCGCCGCGCCGGGCGAGCCGGTAGGCGAAGAGGTCGCCCAGGACGGACGCGGTCGCCGCGCAGAGGATGAGGATCAGCAGGGACGGCACCTCGCGGGGCACCTGGCCCGTGACGGTGGTCGAACCCGCGGCGGCGGCGGTCGCCGCCGTGATCACCAGAACTCCGCTCGGCAGAACCGGCAGAAAGACGTCGAGCAGCACGGAGAGCGCCACGACGGCATAGATCCAAGGGCTGCCGACCAGCGGCCCCAGACTCTCCAGCACTGTGTACTCTCCCCGTTGCCCCGTGTGATGACAGTGCTGTGTCGGTCTGGTTCGGTCGTGTTCGGTAGACGATGGCACTGACAGCTGTACAGCGTACGCGCGGTGTCCACCGGAAGTGGGTCCGGGGTGGCGGATGTTGTGATCATCACCCTGCCCGCCGATGGGCCCGCGCTTCCGTCCGCGCCCGGGAAGCCCCCGTACGGTCCGGACCCGTCGACGGTACTCGTCCCCGCCGACCACGGGTAACGCCCGAACCCTCCAAAGAGGGGCCGGGCGCTCCGTTGTGTATCGACACATACCTGTTGGGTGATGCATCGGTTGTCGCCGGACGCCCGATGGGGCGGGCAGCTCGGCGGCGGGCCGTGTGGGGCGGTGGCGTTGGTCGCGTTGGCGGCGGTGGTGCCTGCTTGGTCGGGGTTCCTCAGCGCGTCGCCGACGCCTGGGCGCGGGGCCGCGGCGCGTCGGCCGTCGCCGGGCGCCCCCGGCCGAACAGGGAGTCCAGCGCCGCCGCGCCGGGTCCCGTGAAGACCAGCAGCAGGAAGGCCCAGCAGAACATCGCCGACGCCTCGCCCGAGTTCTCCATCGGGAAGAGGCCGTCGGGCTGGTGCACCTTGAAGTACGCGTACGCCATCGACCCCGAGGAGACGAACGCCGCCGAGCGGGTGCCCAGGCCCAGCATCACCAGGGCGCCGCCGACCAGCTGGATCACCGCCGCGTACCAGCCGGGCCAGGTGCCGGCCTCGGCCGTGGCGCCGTCGGGCACGCCCAGCAGACCGAAGAGCGACGCGGCGCCGTGGCAGGCGAACAGCAGGCCGACCACGATCCGGAAGGCGCCGATGGCGTACGGCTGATATCGCGTGAGGGCCTGAGTAAGCGTTGCGGGCATGGGGGACTCCTGGGGTGTGGGGGGAGCGCGGGACCGGCCTCGGCCCCGAGCGGTCGTCCCGGACAGGACGCTTTCAAGTTAGGTACCCCTCAGATGTGCTTGCAAGTTCAAGTAAAGATTCCGGGGTGATTTTCATGCGACTCTCATCGAGCGTCCCGGCTTTCTCGTCGAGCGTCCCGGCTCCGGCGCTCCGGCGCCATAGCGGGCGCCGTATCCGCCCCGCGTGACGCATGCGCCGATGCCGGCCGCGCCGGGGCCGCGCGTAGGGTTGGCGCGTGCTGCTGAAGGTCGATGTCACTTTCGGTGCGGTGCTGGCCGTACTGCTCGCCACGGCGGCGACGGTGGCCGCCGTCGCGCATCTCGGACGGTCCCGGGAGATCGTCGTCGCGGGCGTCAGGGCAGCGGCCCAGCTCGCCGCGGTCTCCCTGGTCATCGGCTGGGTGGTGCACGCGCTGCCGCTGCTGTTCGGCTTCGTCCTGCTGATGTACTCGGTCGCCGTCCGTACCGCCGGACGGCGGATCACCCGCAACGCGACCTGGTGGTGGGCCGCCCTGCCGATCGCGGCGGGGGTCTTCCCGGTCCTCGCGGTGCTCCTCCTGACCGGGCTCGTACCGGTGAAGGGCATCGCGCTGGTCCCGGTCGCCGGGATCCTCATCGGTGGCGCCCTCACCGCGACCGTCCTGGCCGGGCGGCGGGCCCTCGACGAGCTGCGGCTGCGGCACGGGGAGATGGAGGCGGGACTGGCGCTCGGTCTCCCGGCGCGGGACGCCCGGCTCGAAGTGGCCAGGACCTCGGCGTCGGACGCCCTGCTGCCGGGGCTCGACCAGACCCGTACGGTCGGTCTGGTCACCCTGCCCGGGGCCTTCGTCGGGATGCTGCTGGGCGGGGCGTCCCCGCTGCTCGCCGGGGCCGTACAGCTCTTCGTCCTGGTCGCGCTGATGGCGGTGCAGGTGGTCGCCGTCGCGGTGGTGCTGGAGCTGGTGGCGCGCGGGCGGCTGCACAGGACCGGGGACGGCGGGCCCGGCGACCGGCCTTGATCCGCCTTGATCGTTTCCGGATGGGCTACCCTGGACGGAGCAGAAGGGGAGTAGCTCTTCGCCGGAACGTCGACATACTGCCGCATCCGGGTCTCAGGACCTGATGGGGCCGGCGCCCGGAGGCCGTGGACAGTTTTCATCCGTTCCGGCCAGCGAGACCTTCGGCCGCAGTGTCCTGTTGACGCTGCCGTGCCGAAGCGACCCCTTTTCCGGGTAAACGGATTCGTAAGGATCCCGGACCCGCGGTCTCTCGGTACGGGCAGCCCGACCGATAGAGGAATCCTTTCCGTGATCAGCTTCACCGTCATGGCGATCACCTTCGGCGTCGTCTTCCTGGCCGAACTCCCCGACAAGACAGCCCTGGCCGGGCTGATGCTCGGCACCCGCTATCGCGCCTCGTACGTCTTCGCCGGGGTCGCGGCGGCTTTCGCCGTCCATGTCGCGCTCGCGATCGCCGCGGGCAGCGTGCTCACCCTGCTGCCGCACCGGCTGGTGCAGGGCGTGGTGGGCGCGCTGTTCCTGGGCGGCGCGCTGATCCTGCTGCTGCGCAAGCCGGACGGCGACGACGACGGCATCAAGCAGCCCGAGGACCAGTCCTTCTGGAAGGTGTCGGGGGCCGGGTTCATGCTGATCCTGGTCGCCGAGTTCGGCGATCTGACCCAGATCATGACCGCCAATCTGGCCGCGCGGTACGACAACCCGGTGTCGGTGGGGCTCGGCGCGGTGCTGGCGCTGTGGGCCGTGGCCGGTATCGGGATCCTCGGCGGCAAGACGCTGATGAAGTACGTACCGCTGCGGCTGATCACCAAGGTCGCCGCCACGCTGATGCTGGTCCTGGCCGGGTTCAGCTTCTACGAGGCGGTCACCGGCTGAATCGGGGGCCGGAGACGGGTCGGGCGGCGTACAAGAC